>NZ_OZ245771.1:1800000-1970000 GCF_965227715.1 Aestuariivirga sp.
TTCCAGCGCAAGGCCCGCAGGGCCCATGCGGGTGATCCAGGGCATGTCGCTTGACACGATGTCGACTTCGCGCGACGCGCCGGCTTGCAGCTTGGCGAAGCCGCCGGGGCTGTCCACGATCAAGTCGAAGCTGATTTCAGTGTCATTTGCCTTGTTGAAGGGGTCGATGATGCGCGGGTCATTATAGCCTTCCCAGCACATATAGGTCATCTGGGTGGCAGCATGCGCCTGCCGGGTATTGAGGCCGAGCATGGCCACACCGGCAGCACCCGCCATGCCCTTCAGCATGCGGCGGCGGTTCATGCCGGCCTCATCAAGGCCCATCGCCTTGATCTGCTTCTGATAATACTGCGGCAGATCGCTGTACCAGTTCTTTGACATGGCTTTCCTCCAATAACTGTTATGGGCGTCGACGTTGGGGGATTTGGGGTAGGCGTTCCATATCCCCGGGGGAATAGGGCGACTCTGCACCACCTTGCCCTGAGAGCCCTAGGAAGGCGGCAAAGAGTTCCGCCTGGGTGGACACCTTCATCTTCCGATAGATATTCTTCCGGTGAATCTTCACCGTGCCCGGGCTGATGCCCAGCTGCATGGCGATCGATTCCGTCGAATGTCCTCTCAGGACCAACGTGACGATCTCGCGCTCGCGCAGGGTGAGTGACAGGAAATCAGGTTGCGCCGTGCCGCGCGTCGGCAGCGCGCGCAGCTCCCGGTGGCCATAGAGGCTGGCCCAGTGACCCTTACAGAAAGCGCCAATGGCAGGTTCCAGAGCCCGAAGGATACCAAAATCGGCGCGCGTGACGCGAGGCGAACTGTCCCAACGGCCGAAGGAGATGACACCCGTGAGGCCCTGCTCCAACTCGAAGAAGAGGCCGATTTCCTCCCCAATTCCAGTACGGCTGTAATGAACGCGGAAATACTCGCTGCGCCGGAAATGATCTGGCGCCACATCATGGAGGCGGAAACATCCCGATCGTCTGCCTTCCTCCACCAGCCGGAACAGAGGATCCAACAGAAAAGGGCCATCGGCATAATCTTCGGCAATGATGCGATGACGATTCTGATCGAGGGTATCGCCTAATATCAGCGGCCGCGCCGTACCGGCATAGGCGAAGACCATGGCAAAGTCGAAATCCACCAGCCGCCTGACACTGGCGAGCAGCACCGGGATGAATTGATCGCTGCGCTGAGTTGCGGCGATTTCCGCCATGCCGCGGCTCCATTGCTCAAGAAGAAGCAGCTTTCTCGACATATGTGATGCCATCTGTACCCTTATCGCTTTAGGGATATGGCCACATTCCCGTGGCAAAATCTATGCTCCGGTCAAACGCAAACGAAAGCACAGACATGACCCAGACGATGAAGGCCGCCATTCTGCACACACTCAAGACCCCGTTGAAGATCGAGCAGGTGGCCATTCCGGAGCCGGGCTATGGCGACCTCCTCATCAAAGTTACGGCTTGCGGTGTCTGCCACAGCGACCTCCATGCCGTTGATGGCGATTGGACGCCGCCCCCGGTGCTGCCGCTGATCCCGGGCCATGAGGTTGCGGGAACGGTGGCACAGGTCGGCCCCGGCGTTACCGGCTTCACCGTGGGCGACGAGGTGGGCGTGCCTTGGTTGTATTCCGCCTGCGGTCAGTGCGAGTTCTGCCTTGCCGGCATGGAGACCATCTGCAAGGCGGCAGAGGCCACAGGCTATACCAAGCCCGGCGGCTATGCGGAATATCTGGTGGCACCTGCTGCTTATGTCGGGCGGTTGCCGGTTGGCACCGACCCCTATGCCATGGCGCCCATTCTGTGCGCGGGCGTCACCACCTATCGTGGTCTGAAGCGCACCAATGCGCGGCCTGGGCAGTGGGTGGCAGTGGTGGGAATCGGCGGTCTCGGCCACATTGCCGTGCAGTATGCCCATGCCATGGGCCTGCGCGTTGCCGCCGTGGACGTTTCCGCGGAAAAGCTCGAACTGGCAAAATCACTTGGTGCGGAGATCATCGTCAATGGGGCAGAGGTTGACCCCGTAGTGGCCATCCAGGAGCGGATCGGGGGAACTCACGCGGCCGTCGTCACCGCAGTGGCCAGTAAGGCCTTCGAGCAGGCGGTTCTGATGCTCCGGCCTGGCGGGACCGTGGCCTATATCGGCCTTCCCGGCGGCAAGTCCGACGAAATCAGAGCCTCGATTTCTGCAATCACGAACTGGGAACTATCTGTCAGGGGTTCAAATGTGGGCACACGCCAGGACCTGAATGAGGCGATTGCCTTTGCCGCCAACGGCCTCGTCAAGGCAACAATTCGCACCGCTCCACTTGAAGAGATCAACACGGTTCTCGATGATATGCGCCAGGGTAAGATCGTGGGCCGGGTGGTCCTGAAACTCGCTTAGCGTTCACGTTCAGGACTTTGGTGCTGTTGCCGTCCCGCTGGCCGTGAAGATGTTTTAGATCGTTAAGTCTGCGTCCAATGGAAAGATTGGGCGGGGCGCATTGCGATAGGTGCGGCGCTCATAGCGCGGTGTCGACAGGGCGCCACTGTCGCAAACAATGACTTTTCCCGCAATGGGTTCAAAGGCAGCGCGGAAGTGCTGCATGGATTTCAGCGCAATCACGGCCTTCTCCCCTGGCATGATGCCGAAGGCCTTGAACTGCTGCTGATCGAGAATCTGCGAATTGCCGGTGACGACGAGAACATCAATGCCCTGCACGCGCAGCACCGCGGTGACACCATAGCTGTGATGAAGGCCACCCAGAATCGGACCATCACAGATCATGTCGCCATTGCTGAGCACCACAATTTCCCCTGTTACGTCCAGCGGCCCGCCACCGAAGGCAGGATCGTTCTTGCCGCCCAGCGAAAGGCGGACGCGATCTCCAACCTTGTGTGTGTGGAGGAAGGCAGCAGCCTGCGGATCGATCATGGGCCCGAAAGCAGCGTTCACCACACCGGCCTCGAGCATTGCCTTCAGCAGGTTCGTTGAATCTCCGTAGGCTCCTGAGCCAGGGTTGTCGGAATAGTCCGCGATGATGAGGGGGCCATTCGCCGCGTCGAAGTGGCAAGCGACGTCAGCCGCCTCTTCAACGCTGAGATAGCTGTTCACGCTCGTGAACCGGGCCTCCCAGATTCCATTTGCAATTTCCTCGGCAATGGCCCTGGCGCGCGGCTCCGCAGCCGGCAGGCGAGAATCAAAAGTCACCGTTACCGTCGGACCCACGTCGCGGATATCCGCGTCGGAGAAACCTGCGTTGATAGAGACGGCAAGGATTCCGGGTTCGCTCTCCGCTTCCCTTGCCTTTGCATAGAGAGGAACCATAGGCCCTTCATCGGAACGGCCACCATTGATCTCGTCCAGCATGGGCCGGTGGGCGCGCAAGGTGCGGGGTCTTGTCTCGCCGGCCATGTGGCTCTCCAGAATGCGCCCCGCCTGCAAGCCGCGCTCACGCATGTCGATATGGGGGTAGGTCTTGTAGGAGAGCACAATTTCCGCAAGCTCACACATCAGTGGTGTGCAGTTCGCATGGAGATCAAGGCAGACAGCGATCGGCATGTCCGGCCCCGTGATAGCACGGATGCGGGACAGCAACTCTCCCTCTCCGTCTTCACAGAACTCCGGCACCATGGCGCCGTGAAGTGACAGCAGAATACCGTCAAGCTGTGCGACATTTGCTTTGATCGCTTCACAGATTTTTCCAGCGATATCCTCATAGGCCGCGCGCGCCACCCGCGCACCCGGCCCCGCATGGGCGGAGATAACGTGGTTTACAGACCATCCCTTCTCTCGTGCCGCATCGAGGAAACCTGCAAGTTCCGTATTGGCGTCGCCCCGTTCGGCGATGGCAGCATCGCCGATAAGGTAGGTTTCGGCCTTAAAATCGTCGAGCGTCGTGAGCCCCTTCTTGAAGGTGTTGCTCTCATGGGCGAACTCTGCCGTCAGTACATGTCGGGGCAAGGCGATCTCCTCTTGAACCATTCACAGTGGATTGAAGCACGCCACGCGATGGGCGGTGTGTTCTCCCATGAGCTGAGGCCGTTCTTCCAGGCAACGGGCCATCACATTGGGGCAGCGCCCGGCAAAGGCGCAGCCCCGCGGGAGATTGTGGGGAGACGGGATTTCGCCCTGCATCGCCACCAGTGTGCGGCGCTTGCCGGGATCAGGGCTGAAGGTGCTTTCAAGCAAAGCACGCGTGTAAGGGTGGCGCGGTTGAACGTCCGTCGAAGGGAGTTCTTCCACTACGGCTCCAAGGTACATCACCAAAATCCGGTCACAGAAGTAGCGCACCAGCCCGAGGTCGTGGGAGATAAACAAATAGGTGAGACCCAGTTCGCCTTTCAGACGTTCCAGAAGTGAAATGATTTGAGCCTGAATGGACACATCAAGCGAGGCAGTGGGTTCGTCCAGCACGACGAAGTCGGGTCTCTGCGCAAGCGCTCGCGCCACTCCGACGCGCTGACGCTGGCCGCCCGAGAGCTGATGCGGATAGGCACCCGCCATTTCTGCGGCGAGCCCGACCTGCTCGAGGAGATCGGCGATGGCTCCGGCGCTCACGCGGTCACCTTGAACACGAAACGGCTCTGCCAACACATCTGCGATCGTAAAACGCGGGTCCAGCGAGGAATAAGGGTCTTGAAACACCATCTGCATTCGGCGGCGGAGGCGGCGCATGTCATCTGGACGCAATGCCATCAGGTCCGCGCCATCAAAGTGGATGCGGCCGGTCGTTGGCTCAATCAGGCGCAGGACGAGACGAGCGAGGGTTGATTTTCCGCAACCGCTTTCGCCCACGACGCCAGTGATGGAATCACGCGGAATGGTGATTGTAACGTCACGCACGGCGGTCATTTCACGTGATCTCCGGAACAGTCCACCACCACTGGTAAAACGCCGCGTCAGTCCTTCAGTTGACAGCAGTACCCTGCCTTCAGTCATCGCTGCACATATCTGTCAAAAAGGGAAAGTGACACGCCACCACGCCTTCCGGACGCGGCGCGGGAGCTGGAACAGTCCGGATACAGAGGTCCTGGGCCTTGGGGCAGCGGGGATGATAGCGGCATCCCGCAGGATAAGCCGAAACCGCCGGGACTGTACCAGGAATTCCCATGAGCGTTCCCTTTGGCGTTTCAGCACGCGGAATGCAGCCGATGAGCGCCTTCGTGTAAGGATGGGCCGGCACCTCGAACAACGGGCCAATAGCAGCGGCTTCGGCAAGCCTCCCCGCATATAGGACTGCAACCTTATCGCAGCACTGGGCCACGACGCCCATGTCGTGGGTGATCAAGAGCAGTGCCATGCCGCGCTCCCGCACCAGGGAGGCAAGCAGGTGAATGATTTGCGCCTGAACCGTCACGTCCAGCGCGGTGGTAGGTTCATCTGCAATGATGATGTCCGGTTCGCCCGCAAGCGCCATGGCGACAACAATGCGCTGCTTCATGCCGCCAGAAAGCTGGTGGGGATATTGCCGACAGATTGCCTCTGCGTCTGGTATTCGCAATTGCGTGAGCACGTCCACGGTGCGGTGCCGGGCCTGTGCGGCGCTCTTGCCGAAATGCAGGGTGCCAATCACGTCAATCTGCGCGCCAATCGCCTGGAGAGGGTCGAGCGCCGTCATCGGGTTCTGGCTGATGAAGGCAATCCGCTTTCCTCTCAGCGCGCGGTAGGCGTGTTCAGAAAGTTGCGTCAGTTCAATACTATCGAAACGGATAGAGCCGGCACTCACCCGGCCACCACTCAGCGGCAGGAGCCCCATGATTGCCATCGCGGTGAGTGACTTGCCGGAGCCCGATTCGCCCACGAGCCCGAGGATCTCTCCTCGGTCGAGCGCAAAGCTCACGCCATCAATCGGCGTCACAGGGCCGATCTCGACCTTCATGTCCTTCACTTCGAGGAGTGCCATTCTCAGCCCAACTTCATGCCGACCGCAGCCGCGCGCGGATGTCGAGCGCGCGAATGAGCGCATCGCCATAGATGTTAATGGCAACGACGGTGATCGCCACCGCAAGCCCCGGGAAAATGATGATCCATGGAGCTTTGAACAACAGCGCAGTGCCGGAGGACATCATGGCGCCCCAGCTCGGCGTCGGAGGCTGAGCGCCCAGGCCAAAGAAGCCGAGCGTTGCTTCCAGGATGATTGCATCCCCCGTGGCCAGCATGCCGCTCACCAGGACAGGGGCAAGCGCATTTGGCAGCAAATGTCCGAACAAGACCTGGCCATGCGATGCGCCGAGGCTGCGCGATGCTTCAACATAGGTCTCCGACTTGATGGCCATGATCTGGGCGCGGGTGAGGCGCGTGAACTGTGCCAGATAGGCAACGCCGATTGCCACAAGTGTGCCCGTGATACCAGGGCCGATGATCGCGACGAGGATCAGCGCCACGAGTATCTCAGGGAAGGACCAGCTCAGATCCACTGCCACCATGATCATCTGATCGAAGCGCTTGCCAAAATATCCTGCCGCAGCTCCAAGCACCATTCCGATGAAAACAGACACACCAATGGCGATGCCGGAGACGGACAGCGAGATGCGGCCCCCATAGAAAAGCCGGGTCAGGAGATCACGGCCGAATTCGTCAGTGCCAAGCCAGTGCGCAGCACTTGGCGGCTGATAAGCCTCCTTCAGCGATTGCACATCATAGGCATAGGGGGTCAGTACAGGCGCAAGGATCGCTGCCAAGACCACAAAGATGATCCAGCCCCCGGCAATTGCACCTTTGGGCGTGCGCAGCGCCCTCATGACGGCCATATCTCGCCACGGCCTCCGGTGTTCACGCGAAAGCAGCTCCGCCGTCATGACATCGACATTCTGACGCGCGGATCGAGCGCTGCCTGCAAGAGATCACCCAGCAGGGTACCCAGCATCACCGCCATCGCCAGCAGCAGGAGCGAGGCTTGTACCACTGGATAGTCATGCTGGTTGAGCGCCTTGATCAGTAGCGTGCCAAGCCCCGGCCTCGCAAACACGACCTCCACTGTCACCGCGCCCCCGAGAATCCAGCCGATGCGGAGCGCGAGTATGGTGACCACGGCGGTGAGCGCATGCCGCAGCACATGGCCAAGGTGGATACGCCAGCGCGGCAACCCCTTGGCATGAAGCAGCATGACGAAATCCCGCTGCTGCGCTTCGATCATGGCGACGCGGGTAACGCGTGCCACCAGTGCGGTGCCGGCAAGCCCGATCGTCAGCACAGGCAGGACCAGTGCCTGCCAGGTCTTGGCGCCTGAGACGGGAAACCAGCCCAGATGAACCGAGAACAGAAGAATCATCAGCAGCCCGAGCCAGAACGTCGGCATGGTCGAGCCAAGTAGCACGCCTCCCATGATCAGCTGGTCTGCCCAGCCCTCCCGCCGCCAGGCCGCGATGACCCCCAGCAGGATCCCCACAGCCGCAGAGAATAGAAGTGCAGCACCACCGAGCGCCAGCGAATAGGGCAGAGCCTGCATAATCATCGTTGAGACGGGTCTTTGCCCCACAATGGCCGTGCCGAGCTCGCCGCGGAGCACGTTTGCTATCCATATCAGATATTGTACCGGAAGGCTGCGGTCGAGCCCGTAGCGCTGGGCAATCACATCCCGCTGCTCTGGGCTCGACCCGATCCGGATCAGATTGTCGATCGGATCCCCCGGAATCAGATGAAGGATCAGAAAAATGATAATGGAGACCGCGAGGAAAACCGGCACGAGCATGAGCAGCCGTCTGACAGCATAGCTGATCACTGCAACTGCTCCGCCCGCGCCGGCATTTCTTGGCCTATTCCTTTACGTCGACATCCATGAGGGTCACGGCGCCGATCTGTGTCCCGCGTACCTTGTCCGGCATCACCAGCCGGTCCTTGTTATAACCCACATTAACCACCGGCTGATAGATCGGCGCGAAGGGGAATTGCGACAAGACATACTCGTGATAGGCCTTGAAGTTTGCGGAGCGTTCAGCACCTGTCTTTGAGCCGGTCATTGCTTTGGCCCGCAATTCTTCTGCCTTCGGATCATTGTACATGGAGACGTTCGGATAACCCAGCCTGTCACCGCCAAAGAACCAGTCGATGATATCCGCATTGTCCCACTCATAGGACCGAACGGCGAGCTGCTGCTTGCCGGACTTGTACTGGTCACGAATGGCAGAGGAGTCAAAGATAGTGATCTCAGCATCTATTCCCACTGCCTTCAGTTCGCCCTGAACAACTTCGGCAAGCCGCTTGAAGGAAGTGTCCGCCTGTGCCCAGAGAGAAACCTTGAATGGCTTTCCATCCTTCTCGCGCACGCCCGCTGCGCCCATCTTCCAACCGGCCTCGTCAAGAAGAGCATTGGCGCGGGCCGGGTCGTACTTGATCGTATACTTCGCTTCGACCTTGGATTCCGGAAGCGCGCTGATGAGGAAGCTGTCTGCAACGGAACCTGCGCCACCATAAACAGCGGCAAGGATTTCTTCCTGATTAATAGCCTTTGCCGCAGCTTCGCGCACTTTGATGTCTGTAAAGGGTTCAGCGGTTACATTCATCGGCATATAGACTACTTCACGGCCGGGCATGGTGAGAACCGCGAGCTTTGGCTCGTTTTTTACCTCACCAACCAGATCATTGGGAACTGAGAGCAGCATGTCAACGCCGCCCGTCTTCAGTTCGAGGAAAGCGGTCGAATCCTCAGCGATTTCGCGGAATGTCAGCTTTTCGATTTTCGCCGGACCGACGTTTTGAGAGAGGGGCGATGCCCATTTGTAATCCTCGTTGCGGACGAGCACCGTCTCCGAGCCGACGTTGAAGGTATCGAGCTTGAACGGGCCCGTGCCGATCGCTTCCGTGACACCGAATTTGTCGCCATCGGCGACATAGGCCTTAGGTTCCGGAATCGACATGAAAACGCTCGACAGATTGTAGAGCAGGTTCGGGTCCGGGTGTTTCATGACCAGCTTCACGGTGTGATCGTCAATGATCTCCACCTTGTCGATGGCTTCGCTCATATAGGCATTGTCGCTTGCCTTGAAAAGCTCAAGCCAGGCCGGAATGGTGGCGGCGTTGAACGGCTCGCCATTGTGAAACTTCACATCCTTCTTGAGATGGAAAATCCAGCTCATGCCATCAGGAGCCTCCTCCCAGCTTTCTGCGAGGTGCGGGTGAAAGGAGAGATCTGCGTCCTGCTCCACGAGACGGTCATAGATCATGGCCGTGGCCGTGTTGAGCATTGGGGCCTTGATTGGATTATAGCTCTGCGCTCCCACCTCGTTGGTGTTAAGAACGATTGTAACTTCCTGCGAAAATGAAAGCGGCGCTGACAACAGCATGGCTGCCGCTGAAATTCCGGCTGCAAAGACAGCCTGTTTGAACCTGAACGTCATTTCTTGTTTCCTCCCGTTGGTTTAGAAATGCTTGTTGCGGTCTTCATTCGAACGGTACGAAGCGAGCTCCCCATTCCATGTGGAAAACCCGTGTGCCCGACGAAACTGTTGTAAGATGCGGCCACCCCTTCCATCCGGGCCTCCACTACGGCGCCCAGATCCTTGAACACGCCGTTGATGGCGAGACCCACAAGGCTCGCCATGGCGGATGTCGTATCCCAGAAATGATTGAGGTCGGTCTGAACGGTAAAGAGTTCGGTGACCACGCCGTGCGCCCAGTCGCAATAAGGATCGGTGATGAGCGAAACCGGAATACCCCCCTTCGAGGCGGCTTCCGCCAATTGTTGCGTGGTGCGCGAGTAGCGCCGCCCGTCGAACAGCACCAAACAGACAGTGTCCGGGTCGGCGAGCAGAATCTCGGCGAAGTGCCCGCCCGCGACGTCTGCAAGGTGCACGCCGGACCGGAGATATTGCAGATTGTGAACGAGTTGGAGTGCATGACCCCGCTCCGTTTGAAACCCCGCAACGTATACGGCGGGGCAATGCGCGAGTCGCGCCACGAAGCGCTCGAACTCCGGCGTTGAAGCGAGTTCGTAGACCGCCACCACGGCCGCAATCTCTCGCTCAAGGGCGATGGTTAGTTCACCGCTGCCCCGGCGGCTGCGCTTGTGGAATTCTCTGAGGCGGTCTCCGATCAGCCAAGCGGTGTTGCCGAACTCCGAGCGCAGACTGCCCTTAAGGTCTTTGAAGTGGCGATAACCCAGTGACCGGCAATACCGCCCGATCGATGCTTCACTGACCCCAATCTTCCCGCCCAGAGTCGCCGCCGTCTCGAACGGCAGGCCCTGGAGATTTGCGAGCATATAGCTGGCAATGGCATTGGCAGCTCCCGAGCCGTTCTCGATGCTGGCTTTGAGCCTCCGTACCAGATCCGGGGCGGGGCCCTCTGCTGCTGTGGCGCGAATTTGCAATGAACGATCTCCCACAGAGGACCGTGTCAGAAAAGTTGCATGCCGTCAATCTTGCAAGAATTCTTGTTCGCATCGAACTGCCCCTCAAAAACAGCATCGGCCGTGGCAAATGCCACTGAACGATGCGGCTCGGTTTTCTAGGGTCCGTCAGCGTCCGCGCCGATCGCGGATCCAGACAGAGGAGATGCTGATGACGTCCCTTCCCCATGAGATCGAACCCGTCAGACGTTCGTCCGGCCTCTTCATACGCCTCACCCAACGCCTTCGGGGTCCCGGCGGCCTCTATAATCTTGGCAACTGCATTGGCTTTTCCGGTGGGCTTTGCGCGGCAATCTTGGGAGTTTCCGACGAGCGGCGTGGGTTTGCGTCTGCCCTCGCAGCGGCGGCGGAGTTCCTCTACGGCAGCCCCGCAGCCATCGCGCTCACACTTGCAACAGCCGTCTTCTTCTGGAGCGGAGAAGTATATCACCGTGCATGGGCCCGCGGATTTCCACCAGACCCGCATCAGCTGCGCTCGGGCGATTTCTCTTCCGCAGCGGGCGCCGTTCTGTTGGCGTTGGCATTCTTCGCACTTGGAAACGTCGTTCTGGCACTGACCGCGGGCGTACTTCATGCCGCGGGAAAGCTGGGAAGTGCGCTGGTAGATCGTACCGCAAACCAAATACCTGACCGCTGGCTCATGAACAGCACGTTTGCGCGTGAGGTTGTGCTCCTCAGCCGGCTTCCGGCCATGGCTATGGGCCTCATGGGCCTTTTATCTGCTGCCCCCCCTGGCGCAGGCCTCGAATCCCAAATCGTATCGGGCGTGCTGCTTCTGTGCTGCATCGTGTGGGCCGCAGCAGACATGCTGCTTCTGCCAGCCAGCAGCATATTGTCCCCACGCCGGTATTTTCCCGGTCGTGAGCATCTACCCCCCGCTTGAAGGTCGCGTAGTGGTGCCAGAGCGGCGCGGCGCCCAAGTTTGATCCGAATCGCTAAGTATATATGTTCATCTTGCGCCGTGGGAGTTTTAGAAGTGCCGAGCACAATTCATCTCTATCGTGTCCTGCCGGTGAAGCCTGACAAGCTATTCCGCGCCTTCACGGACGCTGATGCACTGGCGGCATGGCTTCCGCCCTATGGCTTCACTGCTCATGTCGAACATATGGACGCCCGCGAAGGAGGCACTTTCCGGATGTCGTTCACCAATTTCACGACCGGTCATTCGCACAGTTTCGGCGGTGAGTTTCTCGAGTTCGTGCCTGCTAAACGTCTTCGTTATACCGACCGGTTCGATGATCCCGGTCTACCCGGAGAGATGATCGTGACAGTCGACCTGAACGAAGCAGGTCCTGGAACAGAATTGCGCGTTGAACAATCGGGAATACCAGACGTCATTCCCGTCGCAATGTGTCATCTCGGGTGGCAGGACTCGCTCGACAAGCTGTCGCGCCTCGTCACACCGGACATCACGCAGTGATTTTGGCGAGCAACAACGACAGTCAATAGTGGCAGGTCCTTCCGTCTTCACCAGTAGCTACGGTTAAGTGCAAAGGGCGAGCCGCCGTTCGCTTCCCGCCCCATGATGATGCGGGAGATCAGGTCAGCTGAACCGCAGCTCAGGGTCCAGCCGAGCGCCCCGTGGCCGCTGTTCACGAATAGGCCCTCAATGGGAGTCCGGTCGATGATGGGAAGGCCATCGGGCGTCATGGGACGGAGTCCTGCCCAGGGCGAAATGTCCGCTGGTATATTCATATTTGGGAAGAGGTTCGCAAGCGCCCGCGTGAGATTGCCGATCCTGATGTCCCGGACAGAAGTGTCATGGCCCGAAAACTCCACCGTGCCGGCAACACGCAGCCTATCTCCAAGAGGCGTGACGCCCAGATGCGCGTGATCATCGACAATGGGGCGGGCTGGAAGTAAGCCGATGTCTTCCCGGCGCAGTGTGATCGAATATCCCTTCACCGGGCAGATCGGCGCGGTAATGCCGTGCTGTGCGAGGAGCCTCGGCGTGGCAGCGCCCGCACAGAGGACAACCCTCTCGGCAGGAATGAGGCTTCTTTCGGTTTTGACCCCGGCCACACGGCCGTTTTCCACATGGAGACCCGTAACCTTCACGCCATAGTCGAAGGCTACACTCAGCTGGCGTGCCGCCTTCTCGACCGCATGGGTAAACAGCCGGGCATCGCCCCAGGCATCGCCCGGCAGAAGCAACCCCTTGCGAATCGAACCGGCAATAGGTCCGAGCAAAGGTTCGAGCGCCAGAACGGCACTTCGATCGAGTTCATCGCAAGCGATGCCCATGCTTCTCAGGAAGGCGGCGTAGAGACTGCCGTTCTGGGCGCCCGCATCATCCCGGTAGATCTGCAGGAGCCCGCCGCGATAGAGTTCGTAGGAAACACTCTGCTGCGCCAGAAGTCCGGTGAGCTCTTCGAGGCTGTGATGGGCGAAGTTACTGAGAAGGCGTGCGGACTGACGATATTTCGCCGGCCGGCAATTCAGTGCGAAGCGCAGGCCCCAGCCGCCAAGCTTCAGAATGTCGCCGGGCCGGAGCAGCATGGGCGCGTCTTCCCGGCCCATATATTTGAGCAGCAATCGCAGAGCACCCGGCGATGACCAGGGAAACGCGGTGCTGGGTGTGACGAGGCCGCCGTTGGCAAAGCTCGTCTCCACCGCAGCCTCGCTGGCAGCATCCAGCACGGTCGTCGCGAGACCCTCCCGCGCCAGATAATAGGCTGTCGCCGTTCCCACGACGCCAGCCCCGATGACAAGCGTGTCTGCCACCATTACCCGCCAATGTGGGCGTAGGCGACGATCTCGATTCGGGCGCCTTCCACCATGAGATCGGCCACCACCGTTGCACGGTTGGGATAAGGCTTGTTGAAGAAGGTCTTGTAGACCTCATTCATACCGGCAAAGTCCGACTTGTGGGGAAGATAGACAAGCACCTGCGTGACATCATCCATCGTGCCGCCCGCCGCTTCGACCGTGCGCCGCAGATTGTCGAGGGTAACCTGCGCCTGCGCGGCGATGCCGCCTGTTTCGATGGAGCCGTCTTCCCGGATCGGGATCTGGGCGGTGTACAGGATATTGCCTCCCTTGGTCGCCCATTCGACGGGAGCCGTATCGCTCACGTTGAGATGTGTCTTCACGAGTTGCCGCATGGCATTTTCCTTCCTTGTTGAAACTTAAATTCCGGCCCAGGGCATGAACTGCCCATCGCGGAGATAGGCGCGGTGATAGAAATCGAGCTTTTCAAGATCGACGCTAACTCCAAGTCCTGGATCCTCCCGCGCCTCCCAGTGGGGAGAATGGGCGATAGGAAGAGGCTCACGCAGAATGCAATCCGCCATGACGCTGGCCGTCTGCTGATGGCCACCCACACCATTGGCGATGGTCAGCAGCGCATGCTGATGCGCGGCGGCGGCAATTCCGAATTCGCCATGGCTATGCTTGCACACGCTGATGCCCGTGCTGGAGGCGGTGCGGGCGAGATTGAGGAAGGTGCGGAGCGACCCCACCCAGTAACTCGAAAAACACAGCACATCAGCGGCGCGATGATGGATCATTTCCATCACGTTCGATTCTCCATCAAGCCCCTCATTGGCGCAGAGAGGCACGTCGATCCTGCGGCGGAACTCCGCCATGAGACGAATGGGATGGGCGCGGACCGGGGCTTCAACGAAGTCAACGTCATACGCTGCGTTCCATTTGCGCATGAGGCTGATGGCGTGAGGCTCGCTCCAGGCCTCATTGGCATCGATGCGGAGCTTCGCATCGGGACCTATGGCGTTGCGCACCGTACGCAGCATGCGTTCATCCTCCGCGTCGGAGAGGCCGACCTTCAGATAATAGTGCTGATAGCCGCCCCGAACGGCTTCATCACATTGCGCTGCGAGCGCCTCATCCGAGCCGCGCGCGAGATAACAGAAATAGCTGACGGGCCCCTCTGCACCGCGGCCCCCGAGAAAGCGCCAGAGGGGCAGGCCACAGGCCTGAGATGCGATGTCCAGCATCGCCATATCAAAACCTGCATAGGCGAAATTGCCGGTGTGAAGGCGATAGTCCCAGAGGCCCAGCTTGAACACGTCGCGCCGGATCAGCTCGCTATCCCGTGGGTCCCGCCCGATGATCAGGGGAAGCATCGCTCTGGCCGCGCCCTCGATCGAGACAGTGTCCGCCCCGGCACAGCATTCACCCCAGCCAACCAAGCCCTCATCCGTCGTCATGCGGAGGATAACATCGCTGACGCCTCGACGGGCTACCCGCGAGCTGACTTCAGTATGGCGGTAGGGAATGGAAAGTGGAAAGAACTCCACACTGGCGATCTTCACGCGGTATTCCCTTCGGTCTTGTCATCACTCGACAGGGAGCGGAGGAATTGCCGGACCCTCTCCGTGGGATGGTTGATAATGACGTCACGCGGGGTTCCGTCGGCAGCAATTCGTCCATGATCCATGAAGATCACCCGGTCTGCCACTTCGGCTGCGAAGCGGATTTCATGGGTCACGATCAACATCGTCATCCCTTCAGCTGCGAGGCTACGCATGACGGCCAGCACCTCGCCCACCAATTCGGGGTCGAGGGCGGAGGTCGGCTCATCGAAGAGAATGAGTTTGGGCTGCATGGCCAGTACCCGGGCGATGGCGACGCGCTGCTGCTGACCGCCGGACAGGGCTTCTGGCATGGTATCCGCCTTGGCTTCGAGGCCTACTCGGGCCAGCATCTTTCGGGCCAGCGCTTCCGCTTCCACGCGGGACGCTTTGCGCACCAGGCGCGGCGCAAGCGCCACGTTCTCGAGCGCCGTGAGATGGGAGAAGAGATTGAAACGCTGGAACACGAAGCCGATGTCGGCGCGGCGCTTGGCTAGGGCGCGGTCGCTTTCATAGCGGTCCTGTCCGCCAACGTTCTTGATGCCGAAGGCCTGGCCGTCGATTTCGATGGCCCCACCCGTAGGACGCTCCAGAAAATTGATACAGCGGAGCAAGGTGGTCTTGCCCGATCCGCTTGGACCGATGATGGCGACCTTCTGGCCGCGCTCCACCTCAAAGCTGACTCCGGCCAAGACCGTCAAGGGGCCAAAGCTCTTTTCGAGGTTGGTGATACGCAGAATCGGCATGCTGCTGGCCTTGTGGTTGCGGGTGCGCGCGAGGCGCACCCGCGGGAGGGTGTCAGGAGAAGCAGGAATCGGCGGCGGTGGGCGCCTTCCAATCCTTCGGACGGTCGATACCGGCGCGATAGTTGTCCGCCGGCGGGTCAAACCAGGCCTTTGAGGCCAGACCATAGGCCGCCATCGACTTCACGTTGTCGCAGTTGGCCCAGATCTTTCCGATCTCCGCATTGATCGCGTCGGCCAGGCCTTTGCGCTCCATTGGGGTGGCGAAGATCGAATAGTACTTCTTGGACATGATCGGATATTTGTCGGGCATGGGCTCAACCGCCACCTGGTGGATACCCCAATCGGGATGCTGCTTGATGGCATATTCGACCAGGGCAGGATCCAAAATGCCGATGTCGAGACGGCCCGCCACGATGTCGCGCATCACGGCGTCCTGCGTGTCATAGAGCTTCACCTCGCCGATGCCTTCGACTGTCTTGAGCTCAGGAACAAGGGTAAAGCCCGACACCGTGCCGACCGTACGGCCCTTCATGTCGGCAAAGCTGTTCCAGTTGGTATCGGTCTTCTGGATCAGCAGAGTTCCGAAGTAATAGATGGGGTCGGACAGCAACATGACCTTGGCGCGGTCTTCCGTCCAGCCTACGGACCCGATCAGCACATCAACCTGGCCCTGCTTGGTGGCCTGGATGAGCGCATTCCACTCCATAGACTTTGTTGCGACCTCAAGTCCGAGGCTTTTGGCGATCTGAACGGCAAGATCGCCGTCCGTTCCGATCAATTGTCCGTCCTTCACGCTGGTCATGGGCATGTCACCCAACATTCCGACCGTGAGCTTGCCAGGAACGAGTGTCTCGACACCTGCGGCCCTGACGCTGCGAGGTACAAGAGTTGCACCCGCGATAGCCGCCGCTCCCAACAGGGCATCACGGCGTGTGAGTGATGTCGTCTGTTTCTTCCAGTTCATTGTTTCCTCCATGTTGTTGCAGGCACGTTCACGACTAGGCTCTTGCCATCCGCCGTTCGGCGCGTTGCAACGCCACCGAAAGCGGGTAACTCATCACGAAGTAGATAAGCGCCACGAAAATGTAGATCGGCATGGGCATGAAGCTCGCGGAAGAGAGATCCTTGGCTCTGAGCATGAGTTCCGGCGCCGCGATAATCGATGCGATGGAGGTGTCCTTGAGAAGTCCGACAAGGTAGTTGCCGGTGGGCGGCAAACTGACGTTGAAGGCCTGGGGAACACTCACGTGAAGCAGTCTCTGCAGAGGCGTAAGGCCTAGGGCCAATGCCGCTTCCCGCTCACCCCGGTCGATGGCGCCCAATCCCGCACGGTAGATCTCAGCGAGTTGCACGCCGCCCTGCAGGCCGAATCCGATGACTGCGCAGGCCACCGAACTCCACCGAAGGCTGGGTAGAATGGCAGGCAAACCAAAATACAGCAGGAAGAGGAGAACGAGGATCGGCAGGCCACGAACGATTTCAATGAAGGATGCAGCAAAATAGCGGATTCCCCGCACCTCGCTCACCCGCAAGGCACAGATGGGAACTCCCAGGATAGCCGCCACCACGAAGGACAAGAACGTGAGCTTGAGAGTCTCGAGTGCAGCGAATGCAAGTTCAGGAGACCACTCCGCGATATAACCCCAGGCCTCATCCATGCTCTCAGACCCTCGCCATTCGTGGGCCATGCATGTGTCTGTGCAGGTAGTTCGCCAGGATGCCGAGAGGCACAGACACTGAGAGATAGATCAACGCGACCAGCATATATATCTGCATCGAGAAATAAGTTTCAGCGATGAGCATCCGCGCACGGAACATGATTTCCGGAGCCGCAACGACGGATGCAAGCGAAGTATCCTTCAGAAGCTGGACGCTATAGCTGCAAAAGGGCGGAAGCATGAGCTTGAACGCCTGCGGGACTAGTATATGCGAGAAGGTCTGGACCGGCGTCAGTCCCAGAGACAGGGCGGCTTGCCGCTGTCCATCGGGAATTGCCGTGAGGCCGGCGCGGAAAATCTCAGCAACATAAGCAGCGCCGTTCATGCCGAGACCCAGCACGGCAGCGGCGAAACCTGGCACGTCGATTCCATATTGCGACAGACCGAAGTAGATGATGAAAAGCTGGGTAAGCGCCGGCGTGCCACGGATGATCTCAATATACCAACTGGCACAGCGCGACACCCAGCGGTTCTTAGACATTTTTCCAATGGCGAGCATCAATCCGCCCAGCATCGCAATGACGAAGCTGCAGGCAGCCACGGAAATCGAGATGACGAACCCCCCGAGCAGAACCGGCAGAAAGCGCGGAAGCTCCCGCCACAGAATGTCCCAGAAGCCGTCCATGTCCCCCTCAAGACCGTGACGCTTGAAGTCGGTTATAAGATTATAATATGAGTAGACTGTCAAGACCGATGGGCTGGAATGGTGACTCGAGGGGGACTAGAAGCGCTCAACAGGAATTTCGAAAATGACCGAACGAAAGAATCGGCCTTCCCTGTTCAGCTATGTGCTGGACCTGCTGGGACGGGACATCGTGCAGGGTAAGTTTCTCGCAACAGGCGGCAGCCTGCCGCGCGAACAGGACTTGTGCGACTATTTGGGGGCCAGCCGCACCGTGGTGCGCGAAGTGACACGCGTGCTGGCGGAGAAGGGCATGCTTCGCGCCACGCCGAAGATCGGTATTCGGGTCACGCCCGAGACCGAATGGAATGTCATGGACATCGATGTTCTGAAGTGGATCTGGCAATATGGCCGGCGCGAGAACTTCGTTCGCGACTTCCTGGAGTTCAGGCTGATCTTCGAACCGATGGCCTCGTTTCAGGCGGCAGTCCGCGCAACCCAGGCGCAGCGCCAGGAGATACTGGATCTCTACGGCAAGCTCCTGCGTTCCAACGAGACGCTGCTTGCGGGAGGCGACCATGCTTATTCAATCTCCTGCGACATTGCCTTTCACAGCGCCATCTATAAAGCGTCGGGCAACCGCATGCTGAGCTATCTGGGGAGCATGATTTCGGA
The DNA here is from genome assembly GCF_965227715.1 of Aestuariivirga sp. Classification (GTDB taxonomy): domain Bacteria; phylum Pseudomonadota; class Alphaproteobacteria; order Rhizobiales; family Aestuariivirgaceae; genus Aestuariivirga. Next base: position 1,818,402 of record NZ_OZ245771.1, read on the forward strand.
AATGATGGCACGCCAGGTACGGGAGACCACCTCCGCGCCAGGGCAATTCGGATTGGGTCTTCCTCTCCATGAAAAGGTCGCCCAAGCCATCGCCGCAGGTGACGCATCCGTCGCCCATCACTACTCTCAAATGCTTGTTCGAATGCCTTATGAAGACTACCTGACTTCGACGGCAAGCAATGCGCCGCAGTTGGGGATCTTTTCCGTCCGCACTCCTGAAATGCCGCTGCTGACCCTCAACGAAGGTCGCTGAGAAGGGCAGATCACTCTGGATGCCGATGATTGCCGCTTCTAGCCCGACACGAGCGGAAAGGTAACGCCAATGGCCCATGCGAAGGCCAGGGCAGAGGCGGCGCCAGCCACCAGGGGCTGGCCGGTTCTTGCGTAAATCCATCTGCTGAACAAGCCATACACGATGAGGAACGGCACCATCACCGGCACGATGATGACCAGAAAGAACAAACGATCAGGATCGAGAGACACCGCAATCGCCAGCGACAGGAGAAAGGCGAGCTTGGTCACGATGTAAGCGCCGCGCGCAGCGCCGCTGCCGCGCGACAGCCATTCGTCCGAGAGAAAGTACAGCAGCGTACCCAGTAGCAGAACGGCTACAAGCATTGGCCTGCTGCCCACAGGAACGAAGGACGCCACGTAGGTGTCCAGTGGCCAGACAAGTCCTGCAAAGCCATAGGCAATCACGGCAAGAAGCGCAGCCATGAATCGGGACCATGAGCTGAATCGCAGCTTCTCCATCATACTTCCCCGAGCTTGCCATAACAGCCAGGCGAAGCTGATAAAGCCATACAGGAAAAAATGAATGGCAAGATAATCTCCCACGAGCAAGGGCAAGAAATGCGTAGGCAGGACACGAAGAATGAGCGGCGTTACAATCAACGGCAAAACCACCCCTGGCCAAATGCTTGGCCACGAGAGGCCGGCGCCGGCCGAAATCGAACTGACGCGCGGCAAGAGCGCGGAAAGCGGCCAGCCCAGCATCACGACGCCGGCCAACAATGCAATGATCCAGGGGCCGCGCCAGTGTAGCTTGGCCGGAACAGGGCGTCCAACACCGAAACTCTGGTCCAGCCAGTCAAGCGATTCGCGCATCGTGACCTGATTGAAGAGAACGCTGACATGATCAGCATAGGGGCTGAAGGCCGCCCGGCGCGCCGTACCGGAGCCGAAATCCCCGTAAGTGATACCTGGGACCGGCAGTTGCGGCGCGGACACGAGCCCCACATCGCGCAGAGCCTCACGCTTCAACGTTCCTTCCCAGGCGCCCGCGATCACCAGCAGGTTGCGTGGTAGTACCGCTGTGACGGCGGGTGAAAACATCGAAACTGCGATGGTGGCTGCAACAGACGGATCACTGTTGGCAAAGCGTACGATGATGTCGGAGGCCATGGAGTGGCCCAGTACGGCAATGCGCCCATCACCAAGAGCGCGGGCGTTCGCAGCGACGGCCGATACATCTTCAAGAAGCCTGCGGGTCGCACCTTCGATGAGGTTGACGTCGCCGCTCATCGGCTGGGTATTGCGGCCATGGCCCGCGAAATCAAAAGTAATGGCAATGTAGCCATTGCGTGCGAAGGCAAGGGCAAAGGACGTCATCAGCTGCTGCGATCCGGCAAAGCCATGCGCAATGACCACGGCGGGCGCCGGACCGCCATTAGCGGGCCGGTAGGTGGTGGCAGGAATGCCCTCGATAGTCACCGTGGAAATTATTACCCCGTGTTCCGCCTGCTTCAACTGCCACACTGCCAACGCGATGAGCGCGGCTGACAAGATGCCGACGGCTAGCTTGATCAGATGCAACTCACATTCTCCCTGAGACTGGCTGCAACGCTATGAGGTTTGCGCGCGATCCCCATGAATATGATCGTTGTCATTGGTATCGGGCCGAAGGTCAAATCGAAGCGCCTGGTCAGGCCTCGGGGACCAAGACCGACGGTCGATCCCGGCTCCAGCCCTGCCTTATGAAGGGCAATGCGCAACTCTTCCGGCTTGATAAACATTGATGGGTCGTGGGTTCCAGCAGGCAACAATCGCAATATATCCTCAGCGAGGGTGATCATGACAAGCTTCGCCAGCGTGTTGCGGTTGATGGTGTCGAACAGGAAAAGACCGCCGGGGCGCAGTACACGTGTGACCTGCGCCAGAACCTCGTTAAGATCCGAAACGTGCTCGAGCACATCAACACAAACGACGACATCGAAACTGAAGTCGGCGTAAGGGAGTGCCTCGCCTGCCCCAACATCATATCGGATGTCGAGGCTCGACTCTTGGAGGTGACTGCGGGCGGCTTCGATTGCGCCTGCTGCGGGATCGATTCCGGTAACATTGGCGCCTCGGCGTGCCATGGCCTCTGCCATAAATCCACCCGCGCAACCGAGATCAAGAACATCTTTGCCCGGCCATTCGATGTGCCGGTCGAACCACGTCAACCTTCCCGGAACGAGATTCTTCAGCGTGCGCACCCAGCGCACGTCATCAGACCACCATTGATCAGCCACAGCGTTGTAGATCGAGAGATCATTGCGCATCGTGAGGGTCTTTGGCGCGCGTGAGCTGGGAAGCATATAAGGGACTGAATTGCGGTAATGCTTGAAGCGATCGCCATAACGAAAAGCAAATCTGCGTTCTTTCAGGCGGGGGGCCAGCACACAATAGGCTGTGTAACTGATGGCCAGGACCAGCTGATCCGGCGTCCATACCGGCACTGTCCACAGTGTAAGCGCAAAGGCAACATATATCGGCTGGCGGATATGCCGGAACAATCCCAGTGTTGGCATGTCAGGATACTGCGGCTTGATACGGGCCAGAAGCGACAACCAGCCCAGTGCGCCCAATTGCAGCTCCGTCCCGGCATCGAAAATTGCCTTCATGAGCAAAACCCAGCTCGCCGCATACGCTCCGGTCAACATCCAAAGGGCGATCCCCTCAGCGCGCCACCAGACGATTCCAGACGGAGTCCAGAATATGAACAGGACGAGGAGCTGCAAGGAGGCGATGGTGGCATATGTTGTCGTCGCCAAGGTCACGCCATGAAGGCCGGGAATGAGGTGGGATAGCAGCCGTCCACCTCGAGGTGTCAACAACGCCGAATGGGCGAGAGGGAACTGGAGAAGCAAGGCTGCATTGGCAAGTCCCGCCCAGGGCCACGGAACCTCACCGCGGCATTTGCTCAGTCCAGAATACATTGCCACGATCATGGCGAGGACGCCCGCAATGAACAGCGCGTGGCTAACGGCGCCAAGGGAAACCGCCAAAAAGATCCGCGCGGGGCCGGGTGGGGGCCGCCGCGCAGCGTTTAGGAGTGCTATCAGTCTGGCGGCTCTCTGGTCTCTGTCTGACATTCAACAATCTCAGGCCGAGGAGTATCAGCCTTGCACTTCGGGCTCATGCACCGTTCGGCAACGACACCTCTTGGCAATCCATAGCAGTTTATCCTCGGTCACGTTGTGGCGAAGTTTCGGCGACTGGCAGGCTGGGGTCGAGATGGTCCCAGCTCACATGCCTTTTGTGATAGACCGCAATCGAGGGTGAAATCGCTTGGGGATCGTCCATCGAGCCAGCCGTGATCGCCAGCATTCCAGGTATTCCACTCGACTTGAAGCTGATCCTGCCCCCGCATTCCGGGCAGAACCCACGCGTCGCCGTCGCGCCTGAATCGGCAATGGATGAATAGCTCTTCAAGGTTCCGGTAACATGCACAGCGGCCTCAGGAAATGCGCCAGCTGTGATATGTCCCGAACCCGACGATTTCTTGCAATCAAGGCATTCGCAATGCAGCGCTACCATTGGCTCCGCATCGATTTCGTAACGTACGGCACCACACTGGCAGCTTCCGGTGATCTTTCCCATGATCTGCGTCCTCACATGTCAATGCAGGCGGCGATTTCAATCGATCCGCCGTTTTTCAGGATCGGGCAGCCGCTGGCCTTCTTGTGGGCATCTTCAAGGCTTGAGGCCTCGATCAGGCTATAGCCGCTCGCCGGATTGGCGCCTCCACCGCTCACCAGCGCGCCATCTGGCTTCACCGTACTGGATTTTCCCACCGGATTGCCCCCGTCGATCACCGCTGATCCCAAAGACCCGAACCATTCACCCCAGGCATCATGAATGGCCTTGATTAGGACCGGATCCGTTGGAACGGGTCCTGTGGTTCCGTGATAGACGAAAAGGTACTTGGTCATGACTCTCTCCATAGCTTTTGCCGTTGATCCGGCTGGCATTGTCTATTATCAACAAAACAGCATGTCCGTTATGGTGGGTTCTGTGTTTTTCATGCGTAAAAAAATGTGAAACATTCACAATAATGCTCACTCAGTCCCATCTTAACCCATTGCGCCGGAGCCTTGCCGACCTCTCGGCTCTCGGGGTCATTCCGCATGTTCATGGCGCCCTGGCGCTACGGACCGACGCTGCCGCGCAGGCACTGCGCGATGCCGTGCTGGCAGAAGTTCCTGCCTTCGCCACCTCTGCCAACCCCCAGGTTCTCCCTGGACTGTCGAGCCATTGGAGAGAGCATGTTGACGAGATCTGCCGTCTTATGGAGGAAGGAACCCTTGGGGAATTCGGCTTCGTGCGCAGCCATGCCAGGCTGAGGGCGGAGCAGCGCTTTCCTCTGGAAGTGTCGCTCCATGCCTACCGTTGCGGTCACCGCGTGCTGTCCCATTGGCTGCGCGGCGCAGTAACAGCCACTCTCACCGCGAGGGTCGAGCAGGCGGTGGCGGCGGTTGCCGATTTCGCCATCGAGTACACCAACGCCGTCAGCGTCGTTGCCGCGGCCGAATATGTCGATCGCACGCGTGCATTGGCTGAGGCCGAAGGCAACCAACGCACTGAGCTCCTCAGCATCCTGCTCTCTGGCTATGATGAGGCCGACGGCAGGATAGCGCGGCTCCTGAAGCGCGCAGGCTACCTCGAACAGCGCCAGGCCTATTGCGTGGTGCTGGTGCAACCTGTGAATGCCACCGAGATGGAGCATTCCGAACGTGCTCAGCGCATCATCGCTTCGCTTGGCGATTGCCTCGCTGGAACCTCGATCCGCCTGCTTGCCGGCGTCCGGAACAATCTAGTGACGGCCATCCTGTCGGACCGGCGGCGGCAATCTGGATGGACCGCGCCGAGCAGCACTCTCGCCCAGCGCGCATATGGTCAATTGCAGGTGCTAGGACCAGCGGTGCTCACTGGCATAAGCGCCGATCATCCGTCCACGGCTTTTCTTCCCAAGGCTCAGAACGAGGCGGCAATCGCGCTCGATTTCGCAAGCGTCGCCACACGCGTGCAGCAGTTCAGTATGCTGCCTGTGCGCGGTCTCCTGGTACGCCGCGGCGCCGACGACATTCGCTCCACTCCACCGCAATGGCTCGTTACTCTCATTGAAGCCGATGAGCACTCGCGCGGCTCCCTCATCTCGACGTTGCACGCACTTGCAGATGCTGACATGAACGTTCAAAAGGCCGCCCGCCGCATGGGCAAGCACGCCAATACACTCTATGCGCGGCTCGAGCGCATCCGGGAGATCACCGGACGCGATGGTCAACGCTATCACGACCTCACCGAACTACTTCTTGCTGCGGATTGTACGGCGGGTTGAAGAACTCAGCATAACCAAGACCGGCTCCGGGGCCAGGGGGGTAGTCTTTGATTCAGTGTCTGCAAACTCGCGCGGCGAGTACGGCCAGATTTCAGCGTTCTTCCTTTCGGAAGGGCCGGAGCAATGCCGGCGGGGCTGCGGCATCACGTGACATGACCGCCATCGCGAGGATGGTGAACACGAACGGCAATGCGAGAAAGACTTCGTAGGGAATATGAGTGATCCCTGCCGCTTGAAGCCTGAGTTGCAATGCGTCAACACAAGCAAACAGCAGAGCAGCCCCGGCGCAACGCCAGGGATCCCAGCGGCCAAACACCACAAGTGCGATGGCAATCCAGCCCCGTCCCGAGATGACGCCGAATGTAAAAGAGTTGAACTGTGCCATTGAGAGAAAAGCGCCGGCCACACCCATCAGCGCGCCGCCGAAAGTAACCGCCCAAAAACGTGTTGCAACGACATTGACCCCGGCCGCATCGGCAGCGCGGGGGTTTTCGCCAGCCATTCGCAGATTGAGCCCCCAAGGTGTGCGGTAGAGCAAGAAACCCAGCAGCGGGATGAGCAGCACAGTCAGATAGGTGAGAGCGAATTGATTGAATAGCGCCGGCCCAAGCACGGGAACGTCTGACAGGATGGGAATGGCAATCGTCCGGAAAGACTCGATTGTTGCTGGATGCGAGGAATCGGTGAAAGACAGACGGAAGAAAAAATAGGCCAGCCCGGTGCATAGCAACGTAATGCCGATACCGCACACATGCTGGCTAACCCCGAGGATAACAGTAAGCGCGGCATGGAGGGCTGCAAACAAGGCGCCCGTCAGCGCTGCAACCAGAATCCCAGTCCATAGGTTTCCGCTGTAGTAGGCGCCCATGAAACCAGTCATCGCCGAGAGCAGCATAATGCCTTCGATACCCAGGTTCAGAACGCCGGAACGCTCGGAAAGCATTTCCCCCAGGGTCGCCAATGCCAGTGGTGTAGCAATGCGAATGATGGCGGCGACAAAACCTACCTGGAATATTTGCTCGAGAACAGCGCTCATGCTGAAGCCGATCCAAATTGCACACGATACTGAGTCAGCAGCAGTGCGACCAGCATGGACAGCAGCGCAACGCCCTGGATGACCTGCGCGATAAAGGCAGGAACGCCGGTTGCGCGCGACATCGCATCTGCACCCACCATTACAGCGCTCAAGAAGAGAGCAGCCGGCACGACACCTAAGGGGTTGAGCCTAGCCAGCATAGCAATGACGATGCCGGAATACCCGTAGCCTGGGGAAATTTCTGCCATGACTTGGTAATGCACCCCACCGACCTGGCAGACACCCGCCAGCCCGGCGAGCCCACCGGACAAAAGTGCTGCCGTGAAGATGATGCGGCCCGTGCCGATGCCGGCAAAACTGGCCGCCTCGGGATTTTCGCCCGTCGCGCGGATCTTGAAGCCAAGGACTGTGCGGGCGATAATGAACCATACGACCGGAGCGGCCACAAATGCCGCCAGAACGCCGAGATGAAGGCGTGTGCCTTCTAGGAAGACAGGGAAATTTGCGCTATCTTCGATGGGGGGTGAAATCGGATAGCCGCTGAGGCTGTCCTTCCATGGCCCTTCGATGAGCGCCATGAGTCCGTAAAGGACGACCGAATTGAGCAGCAGTGAGCTGACCACGTCGTCCACCCTGAACTTCAGGCGCAGAACAGCCGGGATCATGGCCGTGACCGCACCTCCGGCAAAACCTGCAGCAAACATCAGGAAGATAGCGAGTGCGCCGGGCATGCTGATCGCCCCCACCATGCAGCTGAGGACCGCACCCGACAGCAGCTGGCCTTCGGCACCGATATTCCAGAATCGTGCCCGGAAGGCTATTGCAACGGCAAGCCCCGTGAAGATCATCGGGGTAGCGCGAACGAGCGTCTCGGTGACTGCGTAAGTGTCACCAAATGCGGCCGACAACATGACGCCATAGGCCGCAGCGACCGGCGCCCCCGCGATCTTGATGAGCACGCTGCACAGGACGAGTGTAGATGCGACAGCCGCGAGCGGCAGGACGATGTTGAGCGCCGGCGACACGTCCTGGCGAAGTTGCAAACGTACCATTAGGCAGCCTTCTCAAATGCGCCGTTCATCAGAAGACCGAGCTTGCTGACCGTCACATCCTCGGCAGTGAGAACCCCGGCGATGCGGCCTTCGTAGATCACGGCGATTCGGTCGCTCAGGGTCATCAGTTCGTCGAGGTCCTCGCTGATCACCAGAACCGCCCGGCCTGCGGCCCTTAGCGAGAGAAATTTCTCATGAACAAAGCGCGTGGCGGCGATGTCCAGACCACGGGTGGGCTGCGAGACGATGACGACCTTCGGATCGAAAGCCAGCTCGCGGGCCAGCAGCGCCTTCTGCAGATTGCCGCCAGAGAGCGTTCCGGTACGGGCGTGCGGACCACTGCAGCGGATGTCAAATTCGCGGATCTGCCTTTCGGCAAAGTCGATCATGCCCTTGCGGCTCGTCAGCGAACCATAGCTGAACGGCGCCTGGCCAATCCGCGGCAGGGCCATGCTTTCGGCCAGCGACATGGAGCTGATGAGGCCCGAAGCAAGACGATCCTCGGGAACGCGCCCAAGTCCCAGGCCCTGCACTTCGGCAGGCGTGAAATCACGAACCGTGCGTGTGGCAATCGTCATTTTGCCCGATATGGGCCTCAGCATGCCCGAGATCACGTCAGCGAGCGCCTTTTGGCCGTTTCCGGATACGCCGGCGAGACCGAGGATCTCACCCCCGCGCACGGCGAGCGACACATCCCCGATAGCGGTGCCGACATGCCCCGCGGTCGATATCCTCTCGAGCACCAGCAGCTCCTTGCCCTTGGGCATGGGCGGGCGGATCGTCGGCTTGATCTCCTGTCCACACATCAATTCGGCTATCGTCCGCGTGCTCGCGTTTCGCGGATCGGTGATCTCTCCCGTGACCCTTCCATGCCTGAGGATTACGCAGCGCGAGGTGATGGTACGCACCTCGTTGAGCTTGTGGGAAATGAAAACGATCCCGAGGCTTCTTGCCGCTATAGCCCGGAGCGCGCTGAACAGCCCGTCGACGTCCGGCGGGGCCAGCACGGCCGTGGGCTCATCAAGGATCAGCACTTTGGCGCCACGGAACAACGCCTTGATGATTTCGAGCCGCTGCTGTTCGCCCACCGAGAGCGAAGACACCTGCCGTTCCGGATCAAGTTTGAGACCGAATTCACCGGCAATTTCTTCAAGCCTGCGCCGCGCGCCTGGAAGATCGAGCCCTACTCCCTTACCCGGCATACCGACCAGCAGGTTTTCCATGACGGTAAGGCGCGGTGCCAGAAGGAAGTGCTGGTGCACCATGCCGATACCGGCTGCAAGTGCCTCTGCCGAGTTGCGTATACGGACCGGGTTGCCTTTCACCCTGATCGACCCATCATCGGCAGCATATGTACCAAAGAGGATGTTCATCAAGGTCGTCTTGCCGGCGCCATTCTCGCCAAGGAGGCCGACAATCTCACCCGGATAGACGTTGAGATTGACATGATCATTGGCCAACAGCTGACCGAACCGCTTTGTGATGCCGGCCATTTCGATGAGTGGCGTTACCATGAACTTGATCATCCCGACTCAGAGAGTGGCTCCACCTTCCCCGCCCAGCTAGAATGGCGCTCGTATCTCCGCCGCCCCGCTCCGCAGAAGAAGACGGAAGGGGACGGCGAAGGAAGGAAGGTTGCGTTACGATCAGTCCGAAACGGGCGTGTTTTCGTTCACGTCGACACGGAAATTGCCGTCGATGATCTCGGCCTGCCTTTTAGCCACCATGTCTTTGATATCCGCTGGCAATTTCTCTTCGAAGTTGTGATAGGGAGCGAGGTAGGAGCCTCCTTTCGCCATCCGCGAGAAATCGCCGTAGTCCTGAGCCGTGAAGACGCCAGCCTTGACCAGTTTGATCGCCTGTTGAACGGTTGGATACATGTCCCAAACGGGACCCGTAATCACGGTGTCCGGGCCAAGTTCTGACTGGTCGGACATGTTGGAGATGGCGAGCTTGCCCTTCTCCTTGCACGCTTCGATGACACCGAAGCGTTCTGCATAAATCACATCTGCGCCTGCATCGATCTGAGCAAGAGCCGCCTCCTTGGCCTTGGGCGGATCGAAAAATGAACCGATAAAGGCAACCTTCTTCTTCACCTGCGGATGGGATTCAGTCGCGCCCTGAAAGAAGGCATTCACCAGCCGATTGACTTCCGGAATGCCCATGGCCGCTACGGCCCCGACCACGCCCGATTTGGACATTTTGCCGGCGATAAGGCCCGAGAGATAGGCCGGTTCATGAATCCAGTTGTCGAAAACCCCGAAGTTGGGATCTGCCGGACCCGAGCCCGAGCCGAAGAGGAAGGCCGTCTGCGGGAACTGCTTGGCCGTCTTTCGCGACTCGCGTTCGGCCGCAAACGCGTCACCCAGCACAAGGCCATAGCCTCCCTTGGCATATTCGGTCATCACGCGGCTGAAATCGGCGGTCTCGACCTTCTCCGACCATTTGTAGTCGATTCCCAGTTCCTTCTGAGCCTTGAGCAGGGCCACATGGATCTGATTGTCCCAAGGCTCTTCGATCGGCGTGGCGAAAATCGCAGCAACTTTGAGCTGGTCACTGGCGTGGGCGGATCCGGCCATAGTGCTGGCAGACAACCCTGCGGCCATCATTCCAAGCACCTTCCGGCGCGAGTGGGACTGTGCCGGTATCGAGAGCTTCGACATCTGTTTCCTCCGAAGTCTTTTGTTATGAGTCAGGCCGGGTGTTTCCCGACCTGAAATCTGGACCAGTGGGTCAAGGTTGTCCAGAGTGCGTCGCCTGCGATGGATGGCGCCTCGCGAAAGACGCTTCCTTCTCGATGTCGAAGTTATGAAGTTCCCGTGGGCTTGCATGGCAAGAGCGAGATGATGACCTCCTTCCGGGACGAAAGCGTGATCTGCTGTCGGGCGTGATCAGTAGCTCTTTACCGCCACAGCTTTTCGTCGACGGTCCAGTGCCCGCCTGGAAGCTTGCCCTTCTTCAGGAAGGCATCGACAACGTTCTTCAGGACGCGGGAGGCGCTGTTCTCAAAGTTGTTGGCCGGCAGCGCCTGGCCATAGCCAATCGAGCCCGTGGCAAAGACCGCACCGTTGTTGGGCGCTGGAAAATAGATCATGTCGCCGCGGATGCGATAGTCTAGGGAACCAACAAGGCCCGCATAGGCATAGAGCAGTTCTTCGGTGACCAGCACATAGTTATCCGAGTGTCCCCCTGATGAGGCAATGATCTTGGTGTGAGGTGGCGTCCCGAGCTTGAGGTCGTAGCGGTCCACCTCTATGCCAGCGGCACCGCCATAGGCGAGGCCGCAGTCGCCGATGATCTCGCCTTCCACACCCTCCGTAATCCACGACACGGTACGGTGCCAAGCATCAGGCATCTTGCGGTAAGGTGTTGCCGTCTCGAAGCCTTCGGCAATGAAGCCAACACCAGTGAGTTTCTGCGGGGCGCGGCCGCGATTGCGCCACAACCCGCTCTTCTCGCCAGTCGTCTGGAGGTAATGCTCGCCGGGCCGGGCCGCCCAGGCGCGCATGCCCGAATCGAGCTTGCGGACCTCCATGCAGGCTGTGTCGTCCGGGTCGAAGCCGACGACCCAGTAGTAGCCGTTGCCGCCCATGTAGATGAGGCGGCCGCCCTGCGCGACATAGTCTTCCTGCGCGTCGAGCATGCGTTCGGAGACATATTCGGGGTGTGTGCCGGTCATCAGGCACGCATAGGACTTGATCGCTTCGAGACCTTCGCGGTGGAGGTCCTCGTCGGTGATGAAATCACAGTCGTAACCCATCTTCTCGATCCATGCGACGATCGACAGATCGGCCGGAAACTGCCAGGTGATGCCCATGCTGGACATACGGTACTTAGGCCGCATGTTGACGATCGGGCGGCGGAAGGACGAATAGCAGACGCCGGCACCATCCTCATAACTGTCATAGGTCGAGAGGCCATATTCGCGGTGCTCATAGGTCTCGACGTCGAGATCGGTCACCACAGGGGGCTGGCCGGTCATCGGCTGCACGATGTGGGCATCAAAGCTGAGGCTTTCGTTGCCATAGGCGAGGTAACTTGCGGTTGGCACCAGGAAGCAGAGCTGGTTGCCGGGCTTCGCGGCCCGCAGCACAAAGACGATGTATTCTTCCGCGATGCTGACGCCAGGTCCGACGCGCAGCCTGACGGCATAGATGCCGCTCTTCAGATTCTGAGGCACCACCATGCGCTTGGTGACCTCCCAGCGGCAGTCTGTGACAGTGTCTGGGTGGAACTCGATGCCGCCATATTGCTCCGGCGAGATGCGGAAGCAGTCGTCCTTGCCATTCCAGTTCCAACCCGTCATCGCACGGACCGGGTGGTTAACGCCCTTGGCGTGAAGCTCGTAAGGGCCGATGTCCTTCACCAGGTGGCCAATGCCGTTGGCCCCGTAGCCTGCAGTGGTATCCCAGTAAGCGAGGATCGTGCCGGCGGGCGGCATGACGCCCGCCCGGCACGCATCGAGTTGCTCGCGCGTGAAGGCACCCTTGCAGATCGCAGGACGATCCACCTTGCCCGCATACAGGTCGTTGACGAAGGTGCCCCGCAGCTCATGGGCGTCGAGCGCGCCCGCGATGAGGAAGGGAATGCCATCTCCGTTCACATGGCGGAACCGGAAGTTCTGGACGACGTGAGTGGCATAATCATCTGGAACGACGCGGCCGTAGAGCGAGTTATAGCGATTGACGACGCCCTCTTGATAGAGCTCGGCTCGGCCCGTCTTCGGATCATAGGATGCTGCGACGAAGTACCAGACATGGGGAAGGATCGGGAGCTCGCCGGAGACGTAATCGACCTCCTTGCCATCCCCAACCCAGAATTCGAGATTACCGGAAGGATTGATCCCGATGGCGTAGCCTTTGTTCCTGAGCGTATCCCAGCGGCCCATGATGGTCTGGCGCCTGCCCGACTGAGAGAGCGTTGGCCAGACATAGGCCATCAGTGTGATCGCCCCCTCCTCCGCCAGCTTGTTCGACGGATCGTTGACCTCCAGATAGCTGCCGAGCTGGGTGAACTGCTTCCTGACGGCCCATTTGCCGTTAATAGGACTGTCGAGCTCTTCCTCAATGAAGCCGGGGCCAGCGGGATGATTGTCGCCGTGTATCAGCCGGACGAGCTGTGCCGTCGCTTCGGTAGTACCGTCGGCATTGACATGGAAGGCTATCTCCTCCCCCGGGCGGACTGAGAGGCGATCGGCGTATCCAAATACCTTCTGCTGGGCCATAACTACTTTCCTGTGAGATCACTGATGTGCCGGATAAGCACGCCGTGGCGAGCCTCCTCCAACGAAGCGAAGCGCGCTTCGCCAATGTATGTAGGCGCCACTCCTCGCCGGCCGGTCATCGATACGATGCGGAAGGAACCGTCGGCCTCCGCCTTGACGGCATATTGCTCGGAGAGCGGGCGGCGCTGGCACCACGCAAGGAGCCTTGCAAGCGGTTCACTGTGGTGGCCCGTGGGGTTGCGGCGGTGCTCTTCGATGATGTCGGCGTTGACCACGGTCAGGAGATAGGCACGCGTCATCCTGTCCCACATTTCGCGGACATGCACGTCGGCGTCGGCCGGAAGCGTCGGCTGGCGTCTTGGATCCACCATCCTCACGTCTCCATCAAGTCATGAACGCGTCGCATGAACACGCCGTGGTAGGCTTCGTCCAACGTCGCGTATTCACGGTCGTCTACGAGGCGCGGGGAGACGCCGCGCGAGCCCGAAAAGGCGATGATCTTGTAGGGGCCGCTGAGCCCCGTACGGTGGAGCGCATATTTGTCGTCCATCTTGGCGCGGCGAAAATAGAGCAGCACCCGCTCCAGCGCCTCGCTGTGCTGGCCCAGTGGCTGGCGGCGATGCTCCTCAATGATCTGCGGCGAAACCAGGGTCTTGAGGTAATCGCGCTGCATCTTGTCGAAGCGGCGGAAGTAGATGTAGTCCTTGTCGCGCATCTCAGTGGCTTCCTCGGGCAGCACTTCGCCACCCTTCTCCGCGCGCACAGAGCGCCACTCGCCGCGCTTCTTGGCGCGCCAAGCACCGAACTGCTTGCGGATGCCGAAGTACCCGTTGTTGAGGAAGAGCACGACGAGCAGCATGGCGAGACCGATGCCGACGTAGCGCCACGGCCCCCATTCGATCAGCACATCACGCATGAATATGACAATCAGCGTGCCGAGCACTGCACCTTCCGCCTTACCGATACCACCGATGGTGATCATCGCCAGTCCCAGCAGCACGGTCTGAAAATCAAAGATCGCATAGGCCACGCCGCGGTATTGCGCGGCATAGAAACCGCCGATGAAGCCAAGCGCGATCGAGGTGAGTATGAAGATGGTTATGCGGGCACGGCGGTAATCGACACCGCAAGCCGCCGCGAAGGCCTCGCGCTTCTCGGGCGCCATGCGCAGCACACGCCCCAGCTGTTTCCCGTTGATGAAGCGGAACAGGAAGAGTGCCGCGAACATCAGCGCAAAGGAACTGTAGTAAGACACCATGGATTGCGTGAGGGGCGACCAAGACTCGCTGATGAAGGAGTTAGCGCCATAGAGGCCACCCGAGGCGGAGCCGAACTGCTTAGATGTCGTAAAAAAGACTCTGAATAGCTCATTGAGGCCCAACGTCAGCAGCGCGAAGTAAAAGCCGTCGAGCCTGAGCGCCGGGGCGGCGATGAGGCCACCAAACAGCAGCCCTATGAGCGCGCCAATGGGTGGCAGCAAATACCATGGCAATCCGAACTTTACCGATAAGAACGAAGTGACAAAGGCAGCCGTGCCGACTACCGCGTATGTGGCGAGCGAGAAGATGCCCGCCGTGCCGATGATCAGCGTCCAACAAATGTTGATCGCGGCGAAGATGCCGAAGGTGGCGCCCGCCGTCATCAGAGCGTTCATCTGGTCGTCGGGGAAAATCAGCGGCCCGATCAGCATGGCGATAAAGGCGAAGAGCCAGTAGATAGGCCGGCGGTCGAGGATCTTCTTCTCCGCGACGTCGGTCTTCGGATTGTAATGGGCGCGTATGTTGAGGACGTTGCGCCGCGTCGGCCACCAGCGCAGGCGGTTCCAGGTGCGCTTGCGATGAGTGGGCCATACGATGAAGTATTTTAGCCGGCCGACGAGGTAGGTCTTGACCTTGAAGGCGGTGTTCTGCCGCCATACAGCGGAGGGGTCCGTCACCGGGACAGTCGGAACCTCGGTGTTGACGGTGGCCGTGCCCCAGGCGGCGAGCGGGTTCTTCCAAACATTGGAAGAGTCCGCGGATCCATCCTGCGTGCCGTCGGTCATTGCTCGCGCGCCTTGTCAAGAAGGCCCGCGATTCCGCGTGGCCGTATGATGAGAACAAGAATGATGAAGAGGAACTGGGTGATGAGCACATATTGCCCCCCCAGGTACTTATTGGTCATGGCCTCCACGAGGCCTAGCAGGATCGCGGCGATAACTGCGCCCTGCACGGAACCAAGGCCACCGCACAGCGCAATTGATACGCCCTTGATGAGCGGCGTCAGTCCCGAGAAGGGGGAGATGTAATAGGTTTGGGACAACAGCACGGCAGCGAGCCCGCCCATGGCACCAGTGAGGCCCATCACGTAGATGCCGGTGCGGCGGATGCCGATGCCGACAATGGAGGCGGCATGCGGGTTCATCATCATGGCGCGAATCTCCAGGCCGCGGCGGCTGCCCTTCATCCACATGACGACAATGGCCAGCATCAGAACGGAGCAGACAACGATGCCGATTTTGTCAGCACTGAGCGTCATGCCCATGGTCTTCACCCTCCAGCGCCCGAACAGTTCAGGAAGCGACTTCGCCGTAGGGCCGAACATCATCAGCAGGAATTGGCTGCCGATCAGGCTGATGGCGAGGGTGGCGATCATGCCCCGGCTTGTGAAGGCCGGCTTGTCATGCAGCGGGATGAAGACGATGAGACAGATGAAGATGCCAGTGAGCGCGCCGCCCAGGATGCCGGCACCCGCGACAAGTGCCGGATTATGCGAGACGTTGTCGGCGACCAGCCAGGCCGCATAGCCCGCGACCGAGAAGATGAAGCCATAGCCAAGGTTGACGAGTCCAAGGCTCGACCAGGTAATCGACACGGCGATCGCGATGAGCCCATAGATGCTGGCCACCACGATGGCGTTGGTCAGGAGGAAGGCGATATCCAATCCGGTCTCTCCATTGCCAAGTTCGTTTCCTCGCGGGGCAGCGCCTAGGCGCCACCGCCGATCCTGAAAGAGGAGGATGCCTCGCCCTTCAACTTACCGGCATGCATGCCAATGATTCTGTCGACGCGACCTTCGAGCAGGGCCACGTTCTGTTCGGCTATGAACATGGCGCTGTCCTTCAGGTCGATCGCCAGCAGTGCCGACATCACTGCCATCCCGATCTTCGGCGCAAGACCCAACGTCGGCTCATCGGCGAGATAGAGCTTCGCGTCTGTCATAAGACCCCGGCCGATCGACACCATGCGGCGCTCGCCGCCGGAGAGGCGCCCGACTGGCGTCTTCATCAGCTTGCGCAGCGGATCGAAGATGTCGAGGACCCTCTCTTTGCGCTCCTTGCGGGTGCGCCAGGCCTCGGGCGTGAAGGCGCCGGAGTCGAGATGTTCCTCGACGGTCAGGCCGGTGAATATCTCATCGCCCTGCGGCATGATGGCGAGGCCTTTGCGCACGATCTGGTGCGTGTAGCGGCCCGGCCCTTGGCTGCGGGTTCGACCGATCTGCTCGCCGTTGAGCAGGATCGATCCGCGCTGCCAGCCGGTGAGGCCGGCAATCGCATAAAAGAGCGTGGTCTTGCCGTGGCCATTGAGGCCAACGATGCCAACGCGCTCGCCCGGGTGTATGACCAGATCGAGGTCATGCAGCACGCGGAGTGGGCCGTAACCGGCGGACAGACCTTCAACCTTGAGAATATCGCTCATCGCAGCCTTCGCACCCTAATGCGCCTCGAAATAGGCGGCGCGCACCGCAGGACTGTTGATGATCTCTGCGAGTTCACCCTGGGCAATGACCTCGCCCGCATCCATGACGATGACCCGGTCTGCGATCGATTCGAGAAGCTCGATGCGGTGCTCGACGATCAGCACCGCCACGTTCATCTCCTTCGACAGTATACGGAGGATCTGGTCGATCTCATCGATCTCGGCGTTGATGAGGCCCGCAGCCGGCTCGTCCATCAACAGCACCTGCGGACGCCGCATGAGGAGGCAGGATAACAGCAGCTTGCGGCGCTCGAAGGTCTTGAGCGAGGACGTAGGCTTGTCATAGGGCACGGTGAAGCGGACGAGGTTGGCGCCATACTCGGCATCGAAGCGCGTGAGCCACGGTTTGAAGGCCTGACGTGCAGCCTTGAGGGTTTCACCAACCGTCAGATCGTCCGGTACGATGGGTGTCTGGTAGGTACGGCCGATGCCGAGCCTGGCGCGCGCGAACAGCGGCAGCTTCGAGATGTCCGCGCCACGGAAGCTTATGCGTCCGGACTTCGGTACGTAACGACCTGAGAGGATCTCGAGAAGGCTCGTCTTGCCGGCACCATTTGGGCCGATGATGCCGAGCACTTCACCGGACCTGAGGTCGAAGCCGATGTCGCGAAGGACTTCTCGCCCGCCAAGGTCGAGCGAGATGTCACTGCACGAAAAGATCGGCGCGGATGCGTCATAAGGCATTCGTCAGATCACCACCAGGGTGACGGGCGCAGCTTGGATTCCGCGGTCTCGTCGGGCCAGATGATCTTGTGGGCACCGTCCTGGACCTGCACAAATAATTGGCCCATGCCTTTCTCGAGTTCGGCAGCCTGATTGCCGAAGCCGTTGTCCGGGAAGTGGAGGGCTTCCTGATATTCGTTGTTCATGTTCATCATGCCGCAAACGCCACGATAAGGGTTCTCACGAATCCACTTGCAGTTGGCGGCGAAGTCCTCCGGGCTCTTGGTAGCTTCCCAGGCGCGTTTCAGATACTGGACGATGTCATAGCCGTTGCCGGTGTAGACAAGCCCCATATTACCTTCGAACTTCGGGAAGCGTTTGACGTACTTTTCCCGGAACTCCTGGCCGGTCTTGTCGCCGTAGACGCCGAGCACGGTGCTCCAACAGAAGCCTTCGGTGGCGCTGCCGCCAAGCGAAAGGAACTCTGGCTGGGACGGGCCGTACTGGAGGTAGACGAGCGAACCTTCGACGGGATCGTTGATGAATTCCTTGCAGAAAGCGGCGTATTCGGCGGCGACCCAGTGGTCGATCATGATCGCCGCAGCATCTGTTTCCTTTAACTTCTGGATGACCGGACCCCAGTCATTAACGGGGTACTGGATATCGGTGACCGCCGCGAGTTCGAAATCGGACTTTGGAATGGATTCCTTGGCCGCCTTGAGGATGGTCTGGCAATAGCCGACCTGCTCGGCGACGATGTGGATCTTGCGGTTCTTAGGCTTCCAGACGCCGGTTTCCTCCATCTTCTTCAGCCAGATCGGATAGGTCCAGCCGTAATTTACCTCCGAGGGGTCGGTCTGGAAGCAGTGGCTGTATTTGGCGGGGTCGGCCTTGAAGGCGAGCGTCGCGTTGCGCTGCGTGTTGCCCTGCAAATAGGGGGCCTTATACTTCACCGACTCGTCCATTGCGGGGATGGGCGCGAAGACGAAGGCGTTGGAGATGGCATGGACCTTCTTGTCAATGCAGGCGGCGATCGCGGCGCGGCAGCTCTCGGGGTTCAGCTTGTCGACGTCCGGCACGAAGAGTTCGATCTCGCGGCCGAGCACGCCGCCCGCGGCGTTGATCTCTTCTACCGCCAGCGTCGTGCCGTTCAGGTGGTCGGTGTCGTCGGCCACGCCATAGGGCGTCGAGAGTGACGAGGGCACGCCGATCAGGATCTTGTCATTGCCAGCAGCAATCACCTTCGGTGCGGCGAGCGTCACGGCCGCCCCGCCCAAAGCAAACTTCAGCGCCGAACGGCGGTTCAGCGAACTGCCAGCAAATAATTTGGTGTCCCGTCCTGCTTGATCCGTCATGTTTCCTTCCTCCAGTTTATCGCTCCCCATTCTAGACTTTATGTCTAGACATTTAGATGAAGCGTACCGATGTTTCTTTCGCGGCTTTGTGATTAGTAAGGACACGACGGACAACCTTGTCAAGCATCTTCGCGACAGTTGTTTGAAAGATGAGAACCAGTATCTATTTAAGATACTAATATTGTTGAATTTTAACTCATAACTTACTGCAAGCTCTCTACTAGCTTGGCGTGTGCCGCAATTTTCGGCAGCCAAGGAATGGGTGACGTTTCATCTAGACGCATGCATCAATTTTCGCTACCATGTTGGAAAATTTGGCACTCTTGCCCGCTGACCTGCCGGCGCGCTGGGCTAGTGAAACGCTCGAATTTTGGCTAGGGAACCACGACGCGACCCCTGATGAGTGATCCCCCGATGACCGCACCGCTCCGCAAGCACGCCGCTGCCATGACGATCCTAATTGCCGACGACCACTGGGTGGTGCGCGAATCGCTGAAGCAGGTGGCGCGTGGCATTGATCCGAGAGTTGATATCAAGGAGGCTGCCACGCTGGAGGAGGCCATCTCCCTCCTCGAGAGCAGCAGCGAGATCAGTTTGATCCTGATCGACCTGGTGATGCCAGGGGTAAAGGACTTTGATGGCCTCGAAGTGCTGCGTCGGCGTTTCCCGGCCATCCCTGTAGCCGTCATCTCAATCCACGAGGATCCGGACTACGTGCGCCAGGCTATCCAGAAGGGCGTGATCGGGTACATTCCGAAATCGGCTGATGCGGAGGAGATCAGGCGGGCGCTCACGCGTATCTTCGATGGTGAGGTCTATTTCCCGCGCGATCTTCTCACCCGCTCATGGGCAGGAACAGCTGGGTCGGCGGCCAACGATAGTGCGGATGCCGAGGGCCCCCGACTCAGCGAGCGCGAAGACGAGGTGATGAAGCTGCTCGGCGGCGGCCACGCCGTCTCCGAAATCGCGGAACTCCTCAGCATAACGCCTCAAACCGCGCGGGTGCACCTCGGCAATGCCATGCGCAAGCTGGGCCTGCGCACCCGCGAGGCCGCGATCCTCTATGCGTCCCGACGCTACGAGAAGGGCGGCGGGCGCTGATGACCGCCACGCCAGCGGGCCACGAGGCTATGGCGCTTCGCCACTTGCGGCAGGGCGTCTCTGTATGGTCTGCGGCGGGGCACCTCGTTTACTGCAACACCGCTTTCGCGCAAGCATTGGGGCTTGAGGCTTCGGCGATGCAAGGGCTCGATGCCGGCGCGCTGCTCAACTTGGCGCAGCGGCATGGCACGCTGATCAGTTGGGAGACCTCATCACCAAGTGCGTCAGGAGGCGCGACGAGCCTCGGCGGATTTCAACTCTTATGCTCCGACGGGCGCATATTGGTGGCGAGTGACTCTGCGCTGCCGGAGGGCGGCAGGATCTCCCTTCTGTCCGACGTCACCGAATTCCGCCGCGCGATGCAGGCTCTGACGCAGGCGCGCGACAGGGCTGCCGCGGCGGACCAGAGCAAGTCTCGCTTCCTGCGGGCTGCCAACCATGACCTGCGCCAGCCGCTCGCCTCACTCAAGATCCTCGTCTATTCCTGCCTCGTTGCCGACAGCGAAGAACAGCGCAAGAACGCCCTTCATGCGATGGACGTTTCTGTTGCAATTATGGAGGACCTGCTCGGATCTCTCCTCAACATAGGGCAGCTCGATGCCGGGAAGATCGAGCCGGCGATCAGCACATTTCAGGTGTCGTCTGTTCTGTCGAGGCTAAACGTCCAGTTCGCCCACCGCGCGCGAGAGAAGGGGCTCGACCTGCGGATTGTGCCTTCCAAGCTCGCCGTGGTGAGTGACCGTGTGCTGCTCGAACGCATTCTATCCAACCTCGTCGGCAATGCGATCCGCTATACGGAGGTAGGACGCGTGCTCGTCGGCTGCCTGCGGCGGGGGCGGCACCTGCGGATCTTCGTGGCGGACACCGGAATCGGAATTGCGCCTGAGCACCAGGAGGCGATCTTCGAGGAATTCTACCGGGTCAGCGACAGCCAGGCGAATGGAAGCCACAGCCTGGGCCTTGGCCTGAATATCGCGCGGCGCCTCTCCAACATACTGGGTCATCCGATGGATCTCGAGAGTACGCTTGGCAAAGGCACGGCCTTTCACGTCGACGTGCCGATCGGCAACGTCTGGCACAGTGGCACGGGCGAGCCCGAGATCAGCGAGCGCATCGGCGGGGAATTCGCGGGGCTTTGTTGCCTGGTTCTTGAGGACGACAAGATGCTACGCGAAGCGCTGACGTCGATGCTTGAGCGCTGGGGACTGAGCGTCGTGACAATCGACGATTTCGACCACGCGGCGAAGGCCGTGTCGGAGCTTCCAAAGCAGCCAGACATCATCCTGACCGACTATCGATTGCGTGGGCGAATCCAGGGTACTGACCTCGTGTCGGAGATCAACGAGGTACTCGAGAAACCCTGCCCTGCCCTGGTGATGACCGCCGAGACAGCTCCTGAAGTGGTGGACGGCATAAAGGCGAGCGGTTTCCCGCTGCTCATCAAACCGGTGAGCCCGCCGGCGCTGCGCGTCGTGATGCACAATCTACTGTTCGAGCCTGAACTGATAGGCGAGGTTCTTTGAGTCATGGCGGGCGCCGGGCCGATCACCATCGGAAGCATGGTTCCGCTCACCGGCTCCTCGGCCAATGACGGGCGAGAATTCCGCAACGGACTGACCATGGCGGTTGAGGAGGTGAACGCCAGGGGCGGTATCCTCGGGCGGTCCCTGCAAGCGGTGTTCCTCGATACCGGCAATCAGACAGCAAGAGAAGTCGTGCGCGCCGCACGACAGCTCATCTCGCAGCATCGCGTCTCGGCCATCATCAACGGCTACAACATCGGCCCGCAGAATGCCGAATACGAGCCGATCGCCGACGCAGGGATCATCTACATGCATCACAACACGCTGGTGCAGCATCACGACACGGTGGCGAGCGACCCGCGGCGCTATTTCGGTTGCTTCATGAGCGACCCGGCGGAATACTGGTATGGGCAAGGCTTCATAAAGTTCTTGTCATGGCTGCGCGATACCGACCGCTGGCGGCCGCGCAACCGGCGCATAGCCATCCTGTCCGGGCCGAAACCCTATAGCATTGTGATCGCCAATGCGATGGCGGGCTCAGCTACCCGGTTCGGCTGGGAGCTGACTGGCCCGCCGCAGATCCACCCCATCAACAGCGACTGGGGCAGCATTCTCGACCAAGTTCGCACACATGACCCCGCCGTATTGGCGATGACCCATTTTCATGCCGGCGACCTTGCACGGTTTCACCTTCAGTTCATGGAGCGTCCGCTCAACGCCCTGCTATACCTGCAATATGGCGCGTTGCACCGGGTGTTCTCCGAACTCACCGGCGAGAGCGCGCGGGGCGTCATTACCTGCACGGTGATCGGACTGCCACGCGATGAACTCGGCCGCAAGTTCGCGGCGCGTTACCGCGCCACCTTTGGCCCGCAATCGACACCAGAGATTGGCTGCCAGCCCTACTGCTCTCTGCATCACTATGCCATCGCGGCGGCGGTGGCGGGCGGCGTCGGTGAACCGGGCGATGTCGAAATCAACAGGCGCATCGCCAAATCGCTGCTCGAAATACCCTATCGCAGCGTGGCCGGTATGATCCGCTACCATCCGGACTGGCAGGCAGCAGTGCCCTACCCTGACGCTACGCAGGACCCCTCGCTTGGTCTTCCACATCTCTTCTACCAGCTTCGCGGACCGGAAGAGCCTGCAGCTCTCATTGCGCCCGAACCCTTTATCGAACAACCTTTCGAACTACCGCCCTGGATCGGGTGAGCGCCCATCAACGTCTCCGCTCCCCGCTCGGTCGTATCAATAGAAGCTGATACCACCGACACACAGGTCCGGGGTGAAGTTCCGGCCGATTGCCACGACTCCCAGGCGTCGAAGATGGGTGGTGTCGAGAGGAATATCGGTGCGGTGCGGTGCGATATAAAGTCACCAAACGGGACCAGCAGTGTTTTCCAATCCTCGCTTGCCACAAAACCCGCGCGGTAGGACTGCCAGGGTCGCGTGAGATCGGGTGTACGCAGGTGAAGACCATAGGCTTCCCCATCCCCGAGGACGTCGATCGCAATTCCAAGAAACCCGGAGGCATCGACGGTGCGTCCGCCGGAAGCCAGGTCGAGCGCAATCTGTAAAAAGCCTCCGTTGTTTTCGAGACTAACGGAGCCCTGCATCCGGATCGCACGGCGGTCCCTCACGAAGCCCGAGGTGATGTGCCCTGACGATATGCCTCCCATCACGGCGTCGGATACAAGCTGCCAGCGAGTACCGACGGCGGTCTCGGGGAAAGGTCTCGAGAGATCATCAATGATGGCGGATGTTGAGGTCATGGGGGGCAGCCTCGGCATGGTGTTCGCGACGATCCCTCTTGAAGATATACCGTGCAGGGTAGCATGCGCCTTGAAGGGCAACACCCGTCACTTAGGCTCTCCGCCGTTCGGCGAGGTCCTCCCCAGAAGGCCGAGCGTTGCGGGATCCATCCGCCCGTCACAGTGGTGTTCCAAAGCCTTTCGGAACACGTCCGTATCCGCATCGGCGAGCGGCAATAGCGTCATTGACGAACGGAGTTTCATATCATCGGGTGAGCCAAGGAACTCATGCAGATTACGACCCGAAACAGTCCGAACTGCTTCAGCGCACTCCATCAAACGAGAGCAGAGGACGGCATGTTCGAGGTAGGCGCGCGCCTCGGCGAGATCTTTTATCCCAGAGTGTCGCGCCGCCGGCGAACGGCCGAGCCCTCGGAGCTGCGGGAAGATGAACCACATCCATTGGGTCTGCTTGCGGCCTGCGCGGAGTTCACCGAGTACGGTCTCGGTGATATGATCTTGGGCTTTCACGAACCGGTCAAGATCAAACATGCAACTGCATCTCTCTTCAGAAGAGGTGCACAGTTCGCGGTGGGGTACACACGACGCAATGGCTTGTGAGTATACAAAGTGAACGTGGGACTGAGTGCGTGATGCAAAGAGTACACTCCCGAACCTCGACCAGGTTCCCAAGCGATAGACTTACGGGTGCTGCCATGACCGGAATTCGGGCACATAAAGACTGTCCGCACGAATCATCGCATCCGAACCATAAATCAGCAGTCCTGGGATACGGAGTTCGCACTTTTCGCGTCGCCAGCCCTGGACATCTCGGAGAAATCCTAAGAGCACCGAAAGACTTCAGAATAATAGCGCAGACCAGGAAATAACTGGCTGGGGCGGGAGGGATCGAACCTCCGAATGGCGGAATCAAAATCCGCTGCCTTACCGCTTGGCGACGCCCCAGCAGAGGGGCTCCGTATAGCCAGCGGAACAGTGCTTGCCTAGCCCGAAAAGCACCGGTATAAGCCGCGCCGAGCCACTGACGGAGTGTAGCGCAGTCTGGTAGCGCACCTGCTTCGGGAGCAGGGGGTCGGAGGTTCGAATCCTCTCACTCCGACCAATAAAACGGCGCGGTACCGCGAGGTACCGCGCCTTTGGTTTTGGAACGATGCCTCAGCGGCGGCCGAGCAGCGCCCAGGCGGCGGGGAAGCCGAGGGCCGCAACCGCCGCCTTCACAATGTCGCCGAGGAGGAAAGGCATCAGGCCGAACTGAACCGCTTTCCCCGCGCCGACCCAGGCTGAGAGCCACAGCAAGCCTGGCACATAGAGTACAGCCGCGCCCAGCAGCATGGCGGCGAACATCTTCAGGGGCGAACGATCCCAGCCCCGCTCGGCCAGAAAACCGACAACCCCTGCCGCGGCGATAAAGCCGAGCACATAACCAAAGCTCGCCAGCATGACACCAGAGCCAAAACCGGCGAAGACTGGAAGGCCGATCGCGCCTTCAAGCGCATAAAGCGCGAGTGTCGCTGCGCCCAGCCTTGCACCATAGGCTGCGCCAATCAGCAGCACTGCGAGAGACTGGAGCGTCATCGGAATGGGCAACATTGGCACGTTCACTTGCGCGGCCGCCGCCACGATCACGGTGCCAAGCACCGCCAGTGCGGCATTCCGTGCAAAGCCGGACTGCGGCCAGAGCCGGTCAGAAAGAAGGCTGGCATTCACGGTTGATCACCCCTACCCTGATAAAAACATGCTTTTCGCCACGCTTATAGAGTTGGCACCTTCGCGCCGCAACCAACCATGACTGAATTGAGCTTCGACCGCGCCTTCAATGTCAATCCGGGCGATGCAATGCGCATATCTCCCCTGGTGCGCCGCGTCCTGGTCAACAACCCCAGCCCCTACACATTCAAGGGCACCTCTACCTTCATCGTAGGTCACGGACAGGTTGCAATCATCGATCCTGGCCCGGATGATGCTGCGCATCTTTCAGACCTCCTGCAGGCTGTGCGTGGGGAGACGGTAACGCACATCCTGGTGACCCATTCCCACGCCGATCATTCCCCGTTGGCAAGGCGCCTTAAACAGGCAACCGGCGCAACAACCTTTGCTTATGGTCAGGTCGAAACGCCAGCTTCCGCCGGCCTCCGGCTCGATGCTTCGATTGACCATGATTTCTTGCCGGATGTGCAGATGGCGGAGGGCGATGCCATATCAGGTCCTGGCTGGACGCTTGAAGCACTGTTCACACCCGGTCACATGTCCAATCACATGTGCTTCGCACTACCCGAAGAGAAGGCACTGTTCGCGGGCGATCATGTGATGGCTTGGGCAACCAGCGTCATCGCACCGCCTGACGGTGACATGGGGCAATACTTCTCCTCGCTTCGCAAGCTGCTGGAGCGGGATGACCAGGTTTATCACCCAGGCCACGGCCCCTCCCGGCAGGACCCCCTCCCGCTAGTGAGGGGCTATCAGGCGCACCGGCGCATGCGCGAGGAGGCGATCCGGGCCCGTGTCGCTCAAGGCGCACGTAGCATTTCGGACATCGTTGCGGCGATCTATGCCGATGTCGACCCCCGCCTTCACGGCGCAGCGGCGCTTTCGACCACGGCGCATCTTGAACACCTGGTACAGCAGGGCAAACTTCGAAATTCGGGCGGTGTCTACGAAGCCGTCTGAGTGGGGCGTACCCGCAAGCTCAGCTGCGATCAGCTTTCAGGGAAGCGATAGGATTTGAATGTTGCGCGCAGTTCCATCTTGGAAATCTTCCCAGTTGCAGTGTGGGGAATCTCATCCACGAAGGCCACATCATCCGGCATCCACCATTTTGGGACCCGTCCTTCGAGGTGGCGCATGACATCTGCTTTCGTGATTACTGCCTCCTGTTTCCGCACGACCACGAGAAGCGGACGTTCGTCCCATTTCGGGTGAGGGAGGCCAATTGCGGCAGCTTCTTGAATGCCGGTGCAAGAGAGCGCAATGTTTTCGAGGTCGATTGATGATATCCACTCGCCGCCGGACTTGATCACATCCTTGGCGCGGTCGGTGATTTGCATGTAGCCATATTCGTCAATGGTGGCGACGTCGCCTGTGTCGAACCAGCCATCCGCATCAAAGGCTGCAAGCCCTTCTCCCTTGTAATAGCTCCTCGCCACTGCCGCTCCCTTCACTTTGAGTCGGCCGAAGGTGTGGCCGTCATGCGGAAGCACGTTGCCAGCGTCATCCGTTATCTTCATGTCCACCATGAAGGGTGGCCTGCCCTGTTTCAGCTTGAGCGTCCACCACTCCTTTTGAGAGAGTTTCGCTGCCTCACCGGATATCACGCCCAGCGAGCCGATGGGGCTCATTTCCGTCATGCCCCAGGCGTGGATGACGTCACTGCCATAATTCTCGACGAATGCCTTCATGATCGCTTCAGGGCAGGCGGAACCGCCGATCACGACGCGATCAAGATGGGGAAGGCGCAACTCCCCGTTCTTCTCAAGGTGGTTAAGCAGCATCAACCATACTGTCGGAACTGCAGCCGAGATAGTAACACGGCCCTGGTCCAGCATCTCATAGATCGACGGCCCATCCAGTTTCGGCCCCGGCAAAACCAATGACGCGCCCGCAATCGGGGCCGAGAACGCCATGGACCAGGCATTGGCATGGAACATAGGGACCACCGGCATCGCAGCGTCACGCGAAGACAGGGCCATAGCATCGCCCAGCGCGCACATCAGCCCGTGCAGCACGTTTGAGCGGTGCGAATAGAGAACGCCCTTTGGATGGCCCGTGGTGCCGCTCGTATAGCACAGGCCGCAGGCGGTGTTCTCGTCAAGCTCGGGCCAGGTGTATTCTTCGTCGCCACCGGCAATCAGTGTTTCGTAGCAGATGGAATTGCGCAAGGCCGTATCCGGCATATGCGCTTCATCCGTCAGGATGATATAGCCTTTGATGTCAGGAATACTATCCTGCAATTCTTCAAGCAGGGGAACGAATGTGAGGTCGGTGAATATCCATCGGTCTTCGGCGTGATTTACAATGTAGGTGAGTTGCTCCTTGAATAGCCGCGGATTCAAGGTGTGCACAATGGCACCGAGGCCCATAACCCCATACCAGATTTCAATGTGCCGCCAGGTGTTCCACGCCATCGTGGCAACTATTGCCCCTTTTCCTATTGCGAGCCGCCGTTCGCAAGCGGACGCCAGAGCACGCGCCCTGCGGTTTACGCTGGCATAGTCCGTGCGATGCAATGGCCCCTCGACGGAACGTGAGAGAATCGAACGTGTGCCGTGCCAGCGGGCCGCATGGTCCAGCACCCGGTGAACCAGCAGCGGAAAATCCTGCATCAAACCATGCACAGCGTCAGTACCCTCCCTGCCACAGGTTGTAACGGCAAAGGGAGCCGCGCGCCAGATGACGTGACTTCGAGGTTAGGTCAGTTCCGCGGGTCGATCGGGGTGATTGCCCCCAGTCCCAGCACATCCTCGATGAACTGCGCGCCCGCAAGAAGCTGCGCTTCGCCCCTTCCCGGTGCCACCACCTGAAGGCCAACCGGAAGGGCCGTCCGCGTAAATCCACAGGGAATGGAGATCGCCGGACAGCAGGTGAGTGTGATCGCATGAACGATCATCAGCCAATCTACGTAAGAGTCGAATTTTATGCCGTTGCATTCGGTCACATAGCGCTGCTCCACGGGGAAAGGCGGCACGATGGTGGCAGGGCACAGCAACAGGTCATATCTGTCAAAGAACTGTCGCATGCGCCGGAACAAATCGCCCCGCTGCGCTTCTGCGCGTGCAATCTCCGCCCCCGTCAGCCGCAACCCCTTCTCAATGTTCCACACGACTTCCGGCTTGATCTGGTTGGGATATTTGTCGAGCAGCGGCTTCATATTGGCGTAGGCGAGGGCACGCAGGGTCTGCGCGCATTCCCTTGTTTCGCTAAAATCCAGCTGCGCCTCCTCGACGATCACGCCCTCCGCCTCAAGCCTCCCGGCGGCCGCCAGCACCAGTTCTGCAACCTCAGGGTCAACCGGGGGAAGGCCGAGATCGCGTGACACCGCCACCCGCTTCGGCCGCCAGCCGGAGCGGGTGGCCGCAAGATAGGATCTGCCGTCTGAGGGAAGGGACAGCGGATCCGCTGGTTCCTCCCCCACCATTGCGTCGAACAGCAATGCCAGGTCCGCAACATTGCGCGCCATCGGACCCTCAACGCCCAGGGTCGAATCGATCTTGGAGAACACGCTCGCCGCCACCCGGCCGGGAGACGGCCGCAGGCCAGTCACGCCGCAAAAACTTGCGGGGTTGCGCAAGGATCCCCCGAGATCTGATCCATGCGCCACCCAGGCCAGGCCTGCTGCCAATGCTGCCGCAGCGCCACCGG
The DNA here is from genome assembly GCF_965227715.1 of Aestuariivirga sp. Classification (GTDB taxonomy): domain Bacteria; phylum Pseudomonadota; class Alphaproteobacteria; order Rhizobiales; family Aestuariivirgaceae; genus Aestuariivirga. The sequence goes on from NZ_OZ245771.1 coordinate 1,846,822, forward strand.
AAGAGCCAGAGGCCGAAAGGGCGGTGTTCCAGGGATTGCGGGTTACCCCGAAAACCTCGTTGAAGGTATGCGCACCTGCTCCGAATTCTGGCGTATTGGACATGGCGTAGATGACGCCGCCATTCTCCTCAAGATGGGTTACCAGCAGGTCAGAGGCCTCCGGAACCCGATCCTTGAAAATGGGAGAACCTTGGGTGCAGCGAACCCCCGCTACATCCACCAGGTCCTTGATGGGCACCGGAAGCCCCGCCAGAATTCCCCGATCACCCACTGGCCTTTCCATAAGCGCCCGGGCTTGACGGCGTGCACGCTCGAAGCAGAGCGTCGGCAGCGCATTCACCCTGTCCCCCACCTCAGCGATGCGGCGTTCCAGCGCATCAAGGCAGTCCAGCGGACTGATTTCATCCTCTTTCAGCTTCTCGACGATGCGGGTAGCGGTCATCCGGATCAGGTCAGTCATGCAAATCCCCCTTGAAGCCGGCGATTGAAATCCGTTTGCCGCCACCCCGTCAACCGGCGTACAACCCCGCCAGTCATTTCGCCAAGGAGAAGATCATGAACGCACCGGTCGCAGCCCCAGGCAGCAACAAGCAGTGGGTGGAGCGCCGCGCCAAGGCCGTTTCCCGCGGCATCAGCGCGGGCGCGCCCGTGATCGCGGCACGCGCTGAAAACTCCGAGATCTGGGACATCGAAGGCAACCGCTACATCGACTTCGGCGGCGGCATCGCGGTCGTTAACACCGGCCATCGCCATCCTCTCGTGATGAAGCGCGTCTACGAGCAGCTTGAGGCCTTCACCCACACCTGCGCCATGGTGATGCCCTACGCACCCTTCATCGAAGTATGTGAAAAGCTCAACGCCGTGGCGCCAATATCAGGCGAGAAGAAATCCGCCCTTGTGACAACCGGTGCGGAAGCCGTCGAGAACGCCGTGAAGTTCGCGCGCGCCTATACGGGCCGCTCGGATATCATCGCCTTCAACGGCGGCTTTCATGGCCGCACGCTGCTGGGCATGACACTTACCGGAAAGGTCGTTCCCTACAAGACCAAGTTCGGCCCCATGGCGCCGGGCGTATGGCATGTACCCTTCCCCGTTGCCCACAAGGGCGTGACGGTCGATGACACGATGCATGCGATCGAGTGGCTCTTCAAAGCCGACGTCGAACCGTCGCGCGTCGCCGCGATCATCATCGAGCCGGTGCAGGGCGAAGGTGGTTTCTACGTGGCGCCGAAGGAATTGATGCTGAAGCTCCGCAAGCTGTGCGACGACCACGGCATCTTGCTCATCGCGGATGAAATCCAGTCAGGCTTCGGCCGCACGGGCAAGTTCTTCGCCATGGAGCATTATGGTGTCGAGCCCGATCTCATCACGGCTGCGAAATCCCTGGCCGGAGGCTTTCCGCTTGCGGCCGTCGTGGGCCGCGCCAAGATAATGGACGCACCTGACCCGGGCGGCATTGGTGGCACCTATGCGGGCAATCCGGTGGCCTGTGCCGCAGCGCTTGGCGTGTTCGAGGCTTTCGAGCAGGAAGGGCTGCTGGAGAAGGCCAACGCACAGGGGCAGATCATCATGGAACGCATGACCGCGATCAAGGCCAAGGGCAAAGGCATGCCGATTGGCGATATCCGCGGACTTGGCGCCATGTGCGCTTTCGAGCTGGTTACCCAGCATGGCGGCAACGAGCCTGATGCAGGGGGCGCCAAGGCTCTGGCGGCCAAGTGCCTGGAGCGCGGGCTTCTCATTCTCACCTGCGGTGTCTATGCAGACACTGTACGCATGCTGACGCCGCTCACAGCTTCCGAGATGATTCTCAACGAGGGACTGGACGTTCTCGAGAGTGCAATTCTCGGGAACTGATCCCAAACGCGTCACTGCGAAATCGCCGGGGTTCTGCTCGGCGATTTTTTTATGCGCTGGCTGCAACCTGTCACAATCTTGTGAGCGCTGGTGACCGGCAGGTTGAAATCCGCTGCCGCCAAGCAAACGTTTCAATCATCAGTGTGGGGATCATCGCAGCGCGTTGACGGCCCGGCACCAGCCTGACCACGTTCATGATAACCGGAGATACTTATGCACAAGATGTTTCTTGGGGCTGCCGCTGCCCTTTGCCTTGGCGCGGCGTCCGCATCCGCAGCGAATGTTGTTGAAACAGCCCAGCAGGCTGGCAGCTTCAAGACATTGATCGCTGCGGCCCAGGCCGCTGGCCTTGCTGATGCACTCGCCACGACGAAGAACATCACCGTCTTCGCACCCACCGACGAGGCCTTTGCCAAGCTTCCGGCCGGCACGGTGGAGATGCTGCTGAAGCCTGAAAACAAGGACAAGCTGGTGGCGATCCTCACCTATCACGTCCTGCCGCGCGAGCTTTCCTCGAAGGACATGCTGGCAGGTCCCTTCCACGTCCGCACGCTCAAGGCGAAGCCGGATCGTACACTGGCCATCACCAAGAGCGCCAAGGGCGTGACTGTCGACAACGCCACTGTCATCAAGGCCGATATCATGACCGACAACGGCGTGATCCACGTGATCGACACGGTCCTGTTGCCGAGCAAGTAATGCAGCTCAATGCCGTCATCCCGCTATTGCAGGGATGACGGCATCGATTGAGTTGGACACTAGAACCCCATTCAGCCCTTTGGCATGATCGGCGGCGCGATCACGATATAGGGTGTCTTCGGCTCTTGCCCAGGCGGCACATAGTCGGGCACCGCTTCACCGACGTCACCCAGTGACACGATGTACTGATACAGCGAGCGTATATCGCTGTCGTCCATGGCGTGGACGTTGAAGAACGGCATGGGAGGCTTGGCCTGGAACGTTTTTGCATATTCAAGGAAGGCATCTTCGCTGCCCTTTTCCTTGGCGAGGAGGCGGAGATTGGCGGGGTAAGTGGTGCCCCAAGGCCCCTGCCAGCCGAGGGCTGTGCCCTTCAGTGCCGCTGCCGGATCAAGTTTGCCACCTGACTCGGGATATCCGGCCGTATGGCAATCATTGCAGCCTGCGGTAATCGCCACTTGTTCACCGCGGGCCACCGAAACCTCCCCCGCCTGTGCCGCGCCTGCAAGCGTGACAAAGCCGATACCAACTAAGCTGGTCATCAGAAACTTCATGTCGTCCTCCTTCTGAAAAGCAGTGGCCGTATTGGCGACCGCCGCTCTGCACCGCTGTGATAGAAGTCACAGCGTTGCATGCCATTCAGTGCCTGACATCACTATCTTGCTGAGTACCAACAGAGTAGTTGGATGAATTGGCAATTTCTGCGAGCGACCTCTGCAAAGAAAAGGGCGCGGAGTTTCCTCCGCGCCCTATGGAATTGATCCGTCGCTGAAAGGTTATTCGCCCTGCGGGGCGGCTTCTTCCATCTGGCCCTCCTCGGCCTGCTTCTTGGACAGGTCTTCGCCAGTTGCCTGGTCCACCTGCTTCATCGAGAGGCGCACCTTGCCCCGGTTGTCGAAGCCCAGGAGCTTCACCTTCACGGTGTCGCCTTCGTTGACCACGTCAGAGACCTTGTTCACGCGCTTCGAAGCAAGTTCCGAGACATGCACGAGGCCATCACGGGCGCCGAAGAAATTCACGAAGGCGCCGAAGTCGACGACCTTGACGACCTTGCCGTCATAGATCTGGCCGAGTTCAGGTTCCATCACGATGGACTTGATCCACTTGAGCGCAGCTTCGATCGCCGTGCCCGAAGACGAGGCCACCTTGACTGTGCCGTCGTCCTGGATGTCAATCTTAGCACCGGTCTTTTCCACGATCTCGCGGATGACCTTGCCGCCCGTGCCGATCACTTCACGGATCTTGTCGGTGGGGATCTTCAGCGTCTCGATCCGGGGCGCATGCTCGCCCAGTGAGGCGCGGGCACCTGTCAGGGCTTCCGACATCTTGCCGAGAATGTGGAGCCGGCCGTCCTTGGCCTGCCACAGCGCCGTCTTCATGATGTCTTCTGTGATGCCAGTTATCTTGATGTCCATCTGAAGGGAGGTGATGCCCTCAGACGTTCCGGCCACCTTGAAGTCCATGTCACCCAGGTGATCTTCATCGCCCAGGATGTCGGAGAGCACCGCGAAGCGTTCGCCTTCCTTGATGAGGCCCATGGCGATGCCCGCGCAAGGAGCCTTCAGCGGTACGCCTGCGTCCATCAGGGACAGCGAAGCGCCACAGACCGTTGCCATGGAGGACGAACCGTTCGACTCGGTGATCTCCGAGACGACGCGGATGGTGTAGGGGAACTGATCCTGCTGCGGCAGCAGCGGGCGAATGGCGCGCCAGGCGAGTTTGCCGTGGCCGATTTCGCGGCGGCCCGTGGCGCCCATGCGGCCCGTTTCACCGACCGAGAAGGGCGGGAAATTATAATGCAGCATGAAGGTACCCTTGTGGGTGCCATCGAGCGAGTCGATGTACTGCTCATCCTCGCCCGTGCCGAGCGTGGTGACAACCAGCGCCTGTGTTTCGCCACGCGTGAACAGGGCGGAGCCATGGGTGCGCGGCAGCACGCTTGCTTCGGCAATGATCTGACGGACGGTCTTCGTGTCGCGGCCATCAATGCGGTGACCAGTGTCGAGGATGGAGTTGCGGACAACGTCCTTCTCGAGGTGCTTGAAGGCCTCGCCAATCTTGTTGGTGGCGGGTGCATCAGGCTTGTCGGCCCCGGTCAATGCGGCCAGCACCTTGTCCTTCGCCTTGGCGATGGCTTCGTGGCGGGCTTCCTTCGCGGGAATGGCATAGCCCGCGCGGACATCCGCTTCGGCAATGGCCTTCACCTGATTGTAGAGGGCTTCTTCGTTGGGCGGCGTGAAATCACGCGGCTCACGCGAGGAGCGCTCGGCGAGGCGGATAATGGCCTCGATCACTGGCTGGAAGCCGCGGTGACCGAACATGACTGCACCCAGCATGACTTCCTCGGACAGCTCCTTGGCTTCCGATTCAACCATGAGCACCGCGTCTTGAGTGCCGGCCACCACGAGGTCGAGGGCAGAGAGCTTCTGCTGTTCAATCGTGGGGTTCAGTACATACTCGCCATCGATGTAGCCAACGCGCGCTGCACCAACCGGACCCATGAAGGGAATGCCGGACAGCGTGAGCGCAGCCGACGAGGCCACCAACGCCAGAATATCGGTGTCGTTCTCGAGATCGTAGGACAACACCGTGGCGATGACCTGCGTCTCGTTCCGGAAACCTTCGACAAACAGCGGGCGGATCGGGCGGTCGATCAACCGCGAGATCAACGTCTCGCGCTCGGTCGGGCGGCCTTCGCGCTTGAAGTAACCGCCGGGGATCTTGCCGGCGGCATAGGTCTTTTCCTGGTAGTTGACGGTTAGCGGGAAGAAGTCGATCCCCGGCTTGGCGCTGCGCTCGGCAACGGCGGTGGCGAGAACGGTGGTCTCACCCAGGGAGGCGACAACGGCGCCATCGGCCTGACGGGCCACACGGCCGGTCTCGAGGCGCAGTGTTTGGCCGGCCCACTGAATTTCTTCAACGTCGATATTAAACATATGGATTTTCCTTTGTGCCCTTCGCCGCCGCTTGAAAAACGTGCACCACCACGGTGGACGGCATCCCCTTTGGGCCTCGGCAGTCCGGCCCCATTGCCGGACTCGTCGTGTTGGGGACGCGGGCAGCTACTCGGTGTTCCGCCCGCTCGTACTTAGGTATCGAACTCAGCCTTAGCGGCGGATTTCGAGTCGCTTGATGAGCGTCTGATAACGCTGATCGTCGATCCGCTTCAGATAGTCGAGAAGCGAACGGCGCTTGCTCACCATCGTCAGAAGCCCACGGCGGGAATGGTTATCCTTCTTGTGGGTCTTGAAGTGGCCGGTCAGGTAGTTGATGCGTTCCGTGAGGATCGCAACCTGGACTTCGGGTGAACCGGTATCACCCGGCTTCGTGGCATATTCTTGAACGAGAGCGACCTTGCGCTCGGGAGTCATAGTCATCGGTCATCTCCAGGATGTCTAAAGGTTGAACAAACGCTTCGGCTTGAGCGTTCCTTCGCCGATCGTTCCAATGCCAACGGGCTTTCCCCCGCTCGTCACCAGAACCGCATCTTCTGCGATGGGAGCATTCGCACCTCTGAGGAGGACGGGTTGTCCGAGCCTCAGGCGCCGGGCCTGTTCCGCATCAATGGCCAGTGCCGGGATGCCGTCCAGCACGGTCTCGATCGGGAGCAGAGCCCCATTTATGGCGTTGCCGCCGTCGGCCTTATGGCTGAGTTCCGTAAGGTTTTCCAGTGAAATCATATGGGCTTCCGTGAAGGGCCCCACGGCCACCCGCCGCAGCATGGAGACATGGGCGACCGTTCCCAGCGCCCGGCCCATGTCGCGGGCGAGCGAACGAATATACGTGCCCTTGCCGCAGATCACTTCGAAGGTGGCGTGGTTTAGGTCTGGCATGTCCACCAGGCTGAGCGCCTCGATCAAGACGGGGCGGCAGGCCAGTTCAACAGTTTCCCCGGCACGGGCCAGGTCATAGGCCCGCTCGCCATCAACCTTGATCGCCGAATAGATAGGAGGAGTTTGCATGATCTCGCCGGTGAAACGCGGCAGAACAGCCTCGATATTCGCCCTCGAAGGCCGGTTGGCGGAAGTGGCGGAGATGTCGCCCTCGAGGTCGTCCGTCGTCCGCTCTTCGCCCCAGGTGGCGGTAAAGCGGTAGATTTTCCGGCCATCCATGGCATGCGAGACGGTTTTGGTGGCCTCACCCAGCGCAATCGGCAACAGGCCAGATGCCAGCGGATCCAGCGTGCCGCCATGGCCCGCCTTCTCAGCATTGAACAGGAAGCGAATCTTGCCAACCGCCTGGGTGGACGTCATGCCATGGGGCTTGTCGAGGATCAGCCAGCCGTGAACTGGGGTGCGCTGTCTTTTCATGCCAGAAGCACAGTCACGCCAGCGAAGGCCGGCATCCCGATTCTCTTCCGCCGCCCAAAGCGGGACCACAGCTTTCGCGGGGGTGGCGACAGGTGCGGTGGTTCACTTCTTCTCCAGATCGCGCGCCACTTCGGGGCTGCGCAGCAATTCATCGATCTTGCCGGCATAATCCAGAGCGGTGTCGACGCGATATCGGATTTCGGGTGTAAACTTCATTTCGAGCTTTGGCGCGACCAGGCCGCGAATATATCGCCTGTTCCGGTTCAGCGCCTCAAGCAGCGGCTTCTCCTTGCCCTGCTGAAGCGTTCGCACGAAGGCGGTGGCGATCTTGAGGTCAGGTGACATTTGCACCTCAACCACGGTTGGCGTCAGCCGTTCAAGGTCAGGGTCGCCAGAGTCTCCGCGCAGGAAGATCTCCGCCAAAGCGTGGCGGATCAGTTCACCGGCGCGGAGCTGGCGTTGGGAGGGGACACTGCCTTTGCTCATCTCAGATCAATCCAGCGTGCGCTGGACCTTCTCCACACGGAAGCATTCGATCACGTCGCCGGCGCGCATGTCCTGGTAATTCTCGAAGGCCATTCCGCATTCCTGGCCAACGGGCACTTCCTTCACCTCGTCCTTGAAGCGCTTCAAGGTCGAGAGCGTGCCTTCGTGGATCACGACATTGTCGCGGATCAGGCGAACCTTGGCGCCGCGCTGCACGGTGCCCTCGGTGACCTGGCAACCTGCCACCTTGCCCACCTTAGTGATGTTGAAGACCTCGAGGATCTTCGCATTGCCAAGGAAGGTTTCGCGCAGTTCAGGCGCCAGTTTGCCGGCCATGGCCTGGCGGATATCGTCCACCAGATCATAGATGATATTGTAATAGCGGATCTCGATGCCGGCACGCTCGGCTGCATCGCGGGCCTGGGTGGATGCGCGGACATTGAAGCCAAGCACCACGGCCTTGGAAGCTTCCGCCAGCCCGATATCGGACTCGTTGATGCCGCCCACCGCATAATGGATGACGCGGGCCTTGATCTCGGCATTGCCGATCTTTTCCAGTGCCTGCACGATGGCTTCCGCCGAGCCCTGCACGTCCGCCTTGACGAGGATCGGGAATTCGGTTGCGCCCTCCTTGATGGCAGACATCATCTGCTCAAGCGATGAACGTGCCGAGGCCGCACCGCGGGTCTCGCGGCGCTTTCTCTCCCGATATTCGGTCACTTCACGGGCACGCGCGTCGTTCGGTACCACGTCGAACTGGTCGCCTGCTTCAGGTGCGGAGTTGAGGCCCAGAACCTCCACCGGGGTCGAGGGTCCGGCTTCCTTCACCTGCTGGCCCTTGTCATTGACAAGTGCCCGCACGCGGCCCCAGGCGGAGCCTGCCACGAAGATGTCGCCCAGCTTCAGCGTTCCGCGCTGCACGAGCACGGTTGCGACGGGTCCACGGCCCTTGTCGAGCTGCGCTTCCACCACCATGCCGCCAGCCTCACGGTCCGGGTTGGCCTTGAGGTCGAGGACTTCCGACTGCAGCAGGATGACTTCGAGCAGACGGTCTAGGTTGGTGCCCTTCAGCGCCGAGACTTCGACTTCGAGCGTGTCACCGCCCATGCTCTCCACCACGATTTCGTAGCGCAGCAATTCATTGCGCACACGCATCGGATTGGCGGCAGGCTTATCGATCTTATTGATCGCCACGATGATTGGCACACCGGCCGCACGTGCGTGATTGATGGCTTCTACAGTTTGCGGCATGACGCCGTCATCGGCGGCCACCACCAGCACCACGATGTCGGTTGCTTTCGCACCGCGGGCACGCATGGAGGTGAAGGCCTCATGGCCCGGCGTATCGATGAAGGTCACAACGCCGCTGGCTGTTTCGACCTGATAGGCACCGATGTGCTGGGTAATGCCGCCCGCTTCGCCCGAGACCACGTTGGTCTTGCGCAGAGCGTCCAGCAGCGATGTCTTGCCGTGGTCGACGTGGCCCATGATGGTGACGACCGGCGGACGCGATTTCAGTTGTTCCGGCGCGTCCGTGTCACCCGAAAGGCCTTCGACGACGTCAGCTTCAGACACACGCTTGACCTTATGGCCCATTTCCTCGGCCACCAGCTGCGCGGTGTCGGCGTCGATCACGTCGTTGATCGTGTGCATCTCGCCCTGTTTCATCAGGAACTTGATGATGTCCACAGCGCGCTCGGCCATGCGGTTGGCGAGCTCCTGAATGGTGATCGCCTCCGGAATGATGACCTCGCGGGTGGCCTTTTCCGTGGGCATCTGGAAGCCCTGCACCTGCTTCTTGAGGCGCTCCGTGCGGCGGCGGAAAGCGGCGACGGAGCGGTTGCGCTCGTCATCCTCGTTCAGCGCATTGACAACCGAGAGGCGGCCGCGGCGTTTGTCAGCATCCGCAGTCTTGGTGGGGCGTGCCGGAACCGGTGCCTTCACATCGCGCTTGATGGCGCCCGGGAAGGTGCGGCGCGGTGCGGTTTCCTCTTCGTCATGGGTCCGCTTCACGGGGGCGGGGCCGGCCTTGCCCGTGGTGGGCTTCATCGGCACAGTGGCGGGGGTGACCACATTGGCTGCGGCAGCCGATTTGGGCGCCAGCTTGCGGGCGGCATCTTCGGCCTTCCGGCGGGCGTCTTCCTCAGCCTTGTGCCGAGCTTCTTCCTCGGCCTTGCGCTTAGCCGCGGCATCACGCTCGACACGGTCGATTTCTTCCTGCGCGGCGCGACGCTTGGCGTCCTCTTCCTGGCGCTTGCGATCTTCGGCCTCACGCACACGGGCGCCGGCAAGGGCGCGGTCACGCGCTTCCTTTTCATCGGCAGTCAGCGTGCGGAGAACCACGCCGGACCGCTGCGTGGGCTGCGGCTTGGGTGCGCTGGGCGTCTGGGTGTTCGATGGCGGAGCAGGTGTTACCGGCGTCACGCGCGGCGCCTGCTGCTGGAACGCAGGCTTGGCGTCACCGGGCCGGTCGTCGCCAATGCGCTTGCGCTTGGTCTCGACCACCACGGTCTTGGAACGGCCAGCGCCGAAGCTCTGCTTGACCTTGCTCTGCTCGATCGACGGGCGCTTGAGGGTCAAGGTGCCGCCTCCGGGGCGGCTGCCTTCGGGCTTCCGGTCTTTGTCGTTGTTGTCAGTCATATTCTCTCTTCAGGTCCTCGGGTGGGCCTCATGCCAAGGCCCTCAAACATCTCGATCCGGCGCACCGCGGCGGAGAGCTTCTCGGCAAGCCCTCCCTTGGCCACGGCAGCATGTACCACATTTGGGCGGCCAAAAGCCAAATCCAATTCGCGTATCTCGAAAAGAACGATTTTTTCGACACTGGGCTCTGCCAGCTTGTCCAACTTCCGGCAACCGTCAGGTGCAGCTTCCGTTCCATGGAACAGCAGTCTTGCCCGCCCCCGGCCCAGCATTTCCTCAACCTTCATGAAGCCCTGAACCGCTTCGCCGGCCTTTTTGGCGAGCGAAAGAAGGGAAAGGGCCTGCTGACGGAGGAGATTCTGAACCATACCCCCAAGATCGGGCGGCATTGTGGTCTCCGCCTTGAAAGCTTTGGAAAACAGCTTTCGCGAAATCGCTTGGTCCAAAAGCTCTCGGTCCAGGCTTAGCCAAATACCCCGGCCTGGAAGCTTGCGGGCCAGATCGGGCACCGCAACGCCATCCGGACTGCGGACGAAGCGGATCAGCTCCGCCTCGTCCTTCACCTGCCGGGTGAGAATGCACATGCGGTCCGCCAAGGGCTGATCCGCGTCGCTGTCTGGTGCGTCCTCTGCGATCAGGCTTCCACCTCGCCCGCTTCTTCCTCGGCCTCGGGCTCGACCGGGGCTTCGATCCAGCCGGCCTTGATGCGGGCCTTCATAATGAAGTCATTTGCCTCTTCCGCGCCGATTTCGAGGTCGGAAAAGGCGCCTTTGTGCTTCACGGCACCACCGGGCTTGCGTTCGGTCCAGCCGATCAGCTCATCAGTGTCGCAGCCGGCAAGATCTTCGACCGACTTGATGCCGGCCTCACCCAGAGCCACAAGCATGGCGGGTGCCAGGCCTTCAATATCCTTCAGCTCGTCGAGCACGCCCAGCTCCACGCGCTTGGAGTCGAGTTCGGCGGCTTCGCGGTCCAGGAACTCGCGGGCACGGTTCTGCAATTCTTCCGCAGTCTGCTCGTCAAGGCCCTCGATCGAGGCCACTTCATGTGCGTCCACGTAAGCCACTTCCTCAACATTGGCGAAGCCCTCGGAGGCGAGCAGCTGCGCCAGCGTCTCATCGACATCAAGCGCCGAGACGAACAGCTCGGTCCGTGCCGCAAATTCCTTCTGCCGGCGCTCCGATTCCTCGGCTTCCGTCATGATGTCGATGTCCCAGCCGGTCAGCTGGGAGGCAAGGCGCACATTCTGGCCGCGGCGGCCGATGGCAAGCGAGAGCTGCTCATCCGGCACCACGACTTCGATGCGCTCCGATTCCTCATCGAGCACAACCTTGGAGACTTCCGCTGGCGCCAGCGCATTGACCACAAAGGAAGCCACATCTTGAGTCCACTGGATGATGTCGATCTTTTCGCCCTGAAGCTCGTTCACCACGGCCTGAACGCGGCTACCGCGCATACCAACGCAGGCACCGACCGGATCGATCGAGCCATCCTTGGAGCGGACCGCGATCTTGGCGCGGCTGCCCGGATCGCGCGCCACTGCCACGACCTCAACCACGCCATCATAGATTTCCGGCACTTCCTGGCCGAACAGCCGGGCCATGAATTCAGGATGGGTGCGTGACAGGAATATCTGAGGTCCCCGCTGCTCGCGCCGCACGTCATAAACATAGGCGCGCACCCGGTCACCCGGGCGGAAGGTTTCGCGCGGCAGGGATTCGTCGCGGCGGATAATACCTTCACCACGACCCAGGTCCACGATGACGTTGCCATATTCCACGCGCTTCACGGCACCGTGGACGATCTCGCCGATCCTGTCCTTGTACTCGGCATACATCCGGTCACGTTCGGCATCGCGGACCTTCTGCACGATCACCTGCTTGGCGTTCTGCGCGGCAATGCGGCCGAATTCGATGGGCGGCAATGATTCGGCAATCTGGTCGCCGACATTGGCCGCGGGATTGCGCCGCTGGGCCTCGGCAAGGCTGATCTGGGTCGCTTCATTCTCGACGTCTTCCACGACGAGAAGCAGGCGCTGCAACCTGGTCTCGCCGGTGCGCGGATCGATCTCGGCGACGATCTCATTCTCGGCGCCATAGCGTGCCTTGGCAGCTTTCTGCACCGCCTCTTCCATCGCATGCAGAACGACGGACTTGTCGATCGACTTCTCGCGCGCCACGGCATCGGCGATCTGCAAGAGTTCAAGCCGGTTTGCGCTTACGCCATAATCAGCCATTGTCTTCGCTCCTCTCTTGCGAAATCTTGTCTTCGTCGATCTCGGCGCCATCGCCATAGCCCTTTTGGGGCAAACGGCTCTTTGCGGCTTCGATCAACTGGTCGGTTAGAACTAGCTTGGCATCGGAAATATCAGCAAAGGGTACGCCGATCAGCACAGGCTCCTTCGTAGCGCCCTCTGGGTTCTCAATAAACAACCGCACCTCGCCGTCCGCATACCCCTCAAGATTGCCCTTGAAGCGCTTGCGGCCCGCGACCGGCACTGCCATTTCGATTTTCGCCTCATGGCCAGCCCAAATCTCGAAATCCGAGGGCCGAACGAGGGGGCGATCGATGCCGGGAGACGACACCTCAAGATGGTAGCGGCTCGAAATCACGTCCTCCACGTCGAGCAACGGGGAAAGTGCGCGGCTCACTGCCTCGCAGTCCTCAATTGTGAAACTGCCGTCGGGCCGTTCCGCCATGATCTGCAGCGTGGGTCCGCTCATCTTCACGCGTACGAGCCTGAAGCCCAAGTCGGCCAGCACCGGCTCGGCCAGGGCCACCACCCGCTGTGCGGGCCCCGTCTCGCGGGATAATCTGGTTTCTGTTTCGGTCGTCATCGAAGCCCTTTCAGGCAATAAAAAAAGCGGGCCCCGGACCGGGACCCACTCGCGATCTCCACTTTCGTGGCTATGTGAGTGAACCTAAGTTGGACGGCATATAGCCCGCCGCCGCCCGTTTCGCAAGGGGTGGTGGTTTGAAGCTTTTGGGGGCGTGTGGCGGGCTTAGCCCTTTCGGCGAAAGGTGAGATAGCAAGACCCCCGCCCCTCACGCCGGGCCTTCGCTTCATACCGGGTCTCGATCCAGTTCTGATAGGGCTGGGCGGGGTCGCCTTCCTCCCCAAATCCGCCAGACGCTGCCACGTGAGCCCGCGTCCAAGCCACATAGTCCTCGATGTCACTGGCAAAGAGGAACAGGCCATCGGGCTGCAGCAGCCGGTGGAAGTGGCCGATCGTTTCGGGACTCACGAACCGGCGCTTGTTGTGGCGGGCCTTTGGCCAGGGATCAGGGTAAAGGAGGTAGATCCGCTCAAAACTGGCGTCGGGCAGCGCTTCCAGCAGGGGCCGCGCATCAGCGTCATGGATCTTCACATTGGTGAGGGATTTCTCCTCCACCAGCGCCAGCATCTTGGCCACGCCATTGACGAAGGGTTCGGCTCCTATGAATGAGACGCCGGGATGAAGCTCGGCCTGATGTGCCAGATGTTCGCCGCCGCCGAAGCCGATTTCCAGCCATCTGCGCCCGCCCATGGCACTGAAGGGATCATCCAGAGCGACGCGGAGATGGGGCAGCAGCCCTTCGACCAAGCCGGAATGATGACGGCGCAAGGTTTTGCCCTTGCGCCGTCCATAAAACTGGAACCGCTTTTCGCCGCCGCTGATCACTTCACCGCGGCTTTGAGCGCCTTTGCAAGGTCGGTCCTCTCCCAGGAGAACCCACCATCCTTCTCAGGAGCGCGTCCGAAATGCCCGTAGGCAGCTGTTCGCGCATAGATCGGCCGGTTGAGATTCAGATGCGTGCGGATGCCGCGGGGGCTCAGATCCATGACTTTGGCCAGCGCCTTTTCCAGCTTGGCTTCGGGCACCTTACCGGTGCCATGGGTATCGACATAGATCGAGAGCGGCTGGGCCACGCCGATCGCATAGGAGAGCTGGATGGTGCAGCGCTTGGCCAGACCAGCCGCCACAACGTTCTTCGCAAGGTAGCGCGCGGCATAGGCGGCCGAGCGGTCAACCTTGGTCGGATCCTTGCCGGAGAAGGCGCCACCACCATGCGGTGCCGCACCGCCATAGGTGTCGACGATGATCTTGCGGCCGGTAAGGCCTGTGTCGCCATCGGGTCCGCCAATGAAAAACTTGCCGGTTGGGTTGACGTGCCAGATGGTCTCATCCGTGATCCAGCCCTTGGGCAGCGCCTTTTTCACATAGGGCTTCACCAGCTTGAGGATATCCTTGGAGGTGAGGTCTTCATCCAGGTGCTGGTGTGAGACGACAATCTGGCTCGCGCCCATGGGCTTGCCGTTCTTGTAGATCACGCTCACCTGGCTCTTGGCATCAGGGCCCAGGGACTTCGCCACACCGGAGTGCCGGGCGTCCGCCAGCAGCTTGAGAATCTTGTGAGAATAACACAGCGGCGCCGGCATCAATTCCGGGGTCTCATCGCAGGCATAGCCGAACATGATGCCCTGATCGCCGGCACCCTCTTCCTTATTCTCTCCGCCGGAGTCCACGCCCTGGGCAATGTCAGCGGACTGGCTGTGGAGGAGGATGACAATCTTTGCCGTTTCCCAGTGGAAGCCGGATTGCTCGTAGCCAATGTCCTTGATGGCCTTCCGCGCTGCGGCGTCGATCTTTTCTTTGGTCACGGAGGCGGGGCCGCGGGTTTCGCCCGCGATCACCACATAATTGGTCGTGGCCAGGGTTTCGCAAGCCACGCGCACTGACCAGGGGTCGAAGCCCTGTTCCAACGCCTCGCGGTAGAACAGGTCAACGATCTCGTCGGAAATCCGGTCACACACCTTGTCGGGATGACCCTCGGACACCGATTCGCTGGTGAACACGTAATTTTTGCGTGCCATCTGGAATCCCAAACCCCTTGCTTAAATCCGCGCGCTTTTTGGCAGCGTTGCAAGCGCTGGTCAAGGCGGGATGACGCAGGGGTGACCCCCGGATGTTACTCTTTGGTTTCTGCGATGACGCGGGCGATCGTGGAGATGAGCTTCCGCTTGTTGACGCTATCAGCGTCACGGAAAGCCTTCGCCAGTGTCACACCTTCGACATTCATCAATGCAGACAGCACGGCATCTTCCTCGCGGGCCTCACCCATGCCGCCATGCTCCTCAACGCCCGGCAACTCCTCGAAGAAGAACTGCACCGGGACGCCAAGAATCTTGGCAGTAAAGTAAAGGCGGCTCGCACTGATGCGGTTTGCACCTTTTTCGTATTTCTGCACCTGCTGGAAGGTGATGCCAAGCAGTTCGCCCAGCTTCTCCTGGCTCATGCCAATAAGTTGGCGGCGCATGCGGATTCTGCTGCCCACATGCACGTCGACAAAGTTCGGATCGCGTCTTGTCATTTTATCCTCAGACCTTGTGCCCCCCGGTCTGATGCCTGACACTGCTACAAAGTTGTCCGTCATGACTTTGTCTGCAATTCCTCAAGCCTGTTTGGCTTAATATACCTAATCTCAGCGCGCAATTCCTTTTACCCCAAAACTGGGCCGCGTCATGCGAAAACTGTCCTCCAACGTCAACTTATCCCGTTCTAGTCGTATTTTTCACCGATAATGCCGCTGCAAACGCCACCGCTGCGAGCAAAAAGAGGGTCCAATCTCCCCAATGCCCGTAGAGCGTGCCATCAAGTGCCACCGGAAGCGCAGAATCGATCACGCTCTGCTCCATCAGGGGCAGGTGGGAAACGACGCGGCCATAGGGATCAATCACCGCAGAAATGCCGGTGTTGGCGGCGCGAATCACCGGAAGTCCCTGTTCAATCGCCCTCAGACGGGCTTGTGCCAGATGCTGCCAGGGTCCGGTGGAGCGTCCAAACCAGCCGTCATTGGTCACATTGAGGATGAGCTCCGGGCGTGGCCCGTCTGCTATAAGCGCGTCCGGGAAAATTGCCTCGTAGCAAACGCTGAGAGCGGCCCTGAGGCCCCCTGGCAACGTCATCGTGATGGGTCCTGGGCCCGCCACAAAGCTTCCCGGGGTCTTCACCACCTTGCGGAAGCCTAAGGGCTCCAGAAGCCAGCCGAGTGGCAGGAACTCGCCCCCGGGCACCAGCCGCCACTTGTCATAATGTGCCACTGGCTCGGCATTTCCATCAAAGACGATGATGCTGTTGTGGACGTCAGGCTCTTGATCCGGCTTACGGTCAAGCCTGATTGCGCCCGTGATCAGCACCGTCCGGCCACCGAGCAGAGGCTGGAGCTCCGCCTTGGCGGCCGGGCTTTCATCAATCAGGAAGGGTACAGCGGATTCGGGCCAGATCACATGGGTGATGCCCCCAATTCCCTCCGGCCGCTCACGCGTAGGCATGGAAGAGAGCCGCAAGAGAGTGTCGAAAATTGCCCGGGCGTTGTCCTCACGCCACTTCTCCTGCTGCGGCACGTCGGGCTGAACAATGCGGAGCGCAACGCCGGGAACCGTGGCGCCGGGTGCGGCCGCTAGGCGCAGGTCACCCCATGCCCAGGCGGCGGGAAGCAACAGAAACAGCGCGACGGCCGCCAGCGAACGCCGGCGGCTTTCGACGAGCAGCACATAGGGCAATGCGGCCCACAGCACGATCAGGAGCGTCAATCCCGTCATCCCGATGACGGATGCGGCCTGTGCAAGCCCGCCCATGCCGTCCGCAATTAGCCCGGGTGCGGCCCAGGGAAACCCAGTGAACAGGTGGCCGCGCAGCCACTCTGCCACGGCTATGAACACTGCGAAGCTCAAGGCCAGCCGCAGCCCCCCGCCGCCAAAGCGGATGGCCAGCACGGCAGCAAGACCCCAATAGATCGCCATGCCCCCCGCGAGGATCCCCAGCATGATGGGCATCATCCAGAGATAGGTGGCCGCCTCGACCAGAAAGGCAAAGCCGATCCAGTGAAATGCGAGCGCGAAATAGCCAAGGCCAAACAGCCAGCCGATGCCGAAACCGCTCCGCCAGGTCACCCGCTTTCCCGTTTCGAGCAGCAGAAGGAAGAGCGTGAAGCCGATGAAAGCCAGGGGCCAAAGGTCGAAGGGCGGCAGCCCCATCGCACTGATGGCGCCAGCGGCCAAGGAGAGCGCGCCACGTGCGGCGGCGGGCAGGCCCGCTATGCGGTGAGCAAGTCGAATCATGTGGCGGGAACTATAGGAGGCAGCCTCTTTGTCTGGTAGGAATCCTGCATTCTGGGGAGAACGCGCATGAACGACAGGTCGCCCGGCAAAGACACTATGCAGTTAATCGAACACCTGCCCTTCGAAACCGACGCAGGCATCGCCAGCCGCGCGCGCATCGGCCTTCTGGTTCTCGCCACGGACTTCACCATCGAACATGAATGGCGCGCCATTATGGCAGGCCTCAAAGGTGTCGCGCTTTATGAAAGCCGCATTCTGAACGACGCCCAGATCACGCCGGAAACGCTCCGCGCCATGGAACCGCGCATTGCCGCCGCCACGGACGTGATCCTGCCGGGAAGCCCGCTCGACGTGGTCGCCTATGGCTGCACCTCCGCCTCGATGGCAATTGGGGAGGAAAAGGTGTTCGAGCGAATCCGATCCGTCAGGCCCGATGCGAAATGCACAACACCCATCACAGGCGCCTTCGCCGCGTTTCATGCGCTCAAGGCAAAGCGAATCGGCGTGCTGACGCCCTACCGCGCCGACGTGAACCGCATCGTCGCAGACTACATTCAGGCGCGCGGCTTCGACGTCCCGGTCTTCGGCTCTTTCAATGAGCAGGATGATGGGGTCGTGTCACGCATTACGCCGGCATCAGTGAAGCGCGGCGTTCAGACGATCCTGTCGCACGCGGCGGTCGATGCCGTCTTCGTCTCCTGCACTTCGGTGCGTCTGGCGGAAGCTGCACGTGACATCGAGACAGAAACCGGTGTTCCCATCACCTCCTCGAACCACGCTATGGCTTGGCACGCGCTGCGCCTTGCAGGGGTTGACGACGTCATGCCGCAATGGGGCCGGTTGTTCGAGCGGTAGCGTTACCTCCGCCGCTTCGCCACATCCTCGGCCATCGAGCATAGGATTTCGAACATCATCGTCACGCCCGCATGGGCCGTCACGCCTGTCGGATCAAAGGGCGGGGACACTTCCACCACATCCGCGCCGATGATGTTAAGTCCACGGAGCTCCCGCAGCATCTGCTGGGCCTGGAAGGTTGTGAAGCCGCCGATTTCGGGCGTTCCGGTGCCGGGGGCGTAGGCCGGGTCCAGCATGTCGATGTCGAAGCTCACGTAGGTGGGGCCTTCTCCCACCACGGCGCGCGCCTCTGCCATTATGGCCTTGGGGCCTTTCTCCAACGCCTCTTCGATCCGAACCATGCGCACACCCATCTTTTCACCCCAGGCGAAATCTTCGAGGTCATACATGGAGCCGCGCAAGCCAATCTGGATCGTGCGCTTAGGGTCGAGGACACCCTCCTCGATCGCCCGCCTAAAGGGCGTACCGTGGGTATATTTAAAGCCGCCGAAATAGCCGTCATAGAGATCGGTATGGGCGTCAAAGTGGATCATGCCCACAGGTGCCGTCCCGCCCACAGCCCGCAGCACGGGCAGCGAGCACAGATGGTCCCCACCCGCCGAGAGCGGGCGAATGCCCTTGGCGACGAGCGCCTTGAAATAGGTCTCCACCCGTTTCAGCGCATCGTTCACATCCGCAGGGTTGACCGGGCAGTCCCCGAGGTCGGCTATATTGGCAATCTCTGAGGGCACCGTGTGCATGGTCTGATGCATCGGGCGCACCATGGACGACATGTCCCGCATCTGGCGGGGGGCGTGGCGGGGGCCGGGGCGGTTCGTCGTGCCGCCATCCCATGGAATCCCCACGAGACCGATATCGATCCCTTCTGCCTCTTCGAGCGGCACATGGGGCATGCGCATGAAGGTGGCGATGCCGCCGAAGCGCGGCGTGACGAGCCCTGAAATGGGCTTATTGAAAGGAGCCACTTTCTTTTCCTTCAATTCTTGACGACCAGCTTGCGCGGCGTCTTGCACAGGCACTCAACGCCATCTGCGGTGATGAGGATGGATTCCGAGAGCTCGATGCCACCGTCATCGAGCCACAGGGCCGGCATGAAATGGAGCGTCATGTTCGGCTCCAGCACCGTTTTGTCTCCGCGGCGAATGGAGAGGGTGCGCTCACCCCAGTCCGGCGGATAGGACAACCCGATCGAATAGCCCGCGCGCGAGTCCTTGTGAAAGCCGCGCTTCTGCAGCGTGCCGAAGAACGCCTCCGCCACTTCGCCACAGGTGACGCCCGGCCTGCATTTCTCGAGCCCCGCATCGGTTGCTTCGGATACAGCGCTCTCGGCATCGAGAAACTTCTGCGGCGGTGCCCCCAGATAAACGGTACGTGACAGCGGGGCATGATAGCGCCGGTAGCAGCCGCCGAGTTCGAAGAAAGTGCCTTCATTGTTGTTGAAAGGGCGGTCGTCCCAGGTGAGGTGCGGCGCAGTGGCGTCAAGGCCTGAGGGCAGCATCGGCACAAAAGCGCAATAGTCTCCCCAGTGCCCGCCCGCACCGAGGATTGCCTGCTTCTGGATTTCGGCGACAAGCACGTTTTTCGGCAGGCCTGGCTCCACCAATTCGATCACCTTCGCATGCATGGCATCGGCGATGGCAGCTGCGCGGCGCATGAAATTCACTTCATGCTCGCTCTTGATGATGCGCTGCCAGTTAACGAGCCCGGTCGCATCATGGAACTGGGCGCTGGGCAGATGACTCCGAAGGGTTTCGAAGGCGGCGGCGGAGAACCAGTAATTGTCCATCTCCACACCAATCCGCGCTGCTTCCCAGCCACGTGCCGCAATGGTTTTGGCGAGTTGCTCCATCGGGTGCTTGGCCGGATTTTGCACGTAGGTGTCGTCATAGCCCACGATATTGTCGTGGTGCATGAAGACTGTGCGCTTGGCGCCGAACGCATCCATGCCCCGGCCCCACCAGACGGGTTCGCCATCGAGCCCGAGCAAAACGCCTTGGTGCACATAGAAGGACCAGCCGTCATAGCCCGTGAGCCATGACATGTTGGAGGGATCCGAGACCAGGATGAGGTCAAGACCCTTCGTCTCCATGGCCTTTCGCGTCTTGGCGATGCGCCGTTGATAATCGTCGAGCGGGAAATGCAGTGTCACACTTGTCATGGCACCTATGATGGAACGGCGGGGCGTTCTTGCGCAAGAGCCAGCGCGCCGCTTATGTGGAGCGATGAACACCGAATTCGACATCATCGTCATCGGCGCCGGTATTGCCGGCGCTTCCGTGGCAGCCCATCTGGCCGAAACCCGCCGCACAGCAATCTGCGAGATGGAGGATCGCCCCGGCTACCACACCACAGGACGTTCCGCTGCGGCCTACGAGCCGAACTACGGCCCGCCGCCCATATTGGCGCTGACGCGCGCAGCCGGTGCGCATTTCCGGCAGGGGGGCTTCCTCACACCCCGCGAGACACTGTTCTTCGCGCCCGAATCACAGGAAGAGGCCTTTGAGCGGCTGATGGCCATCCAGAAGGGAATGGTGGAAATTCCCATTGCTGCCGCCAAAGAGAAGTTTCCGCCGCTGCGGGACGGCTATGCAAGACGCGCGGTGCTCGATGGCGGTACGGCGGATATTGATGTGGACCTGTTGCACCAATCCTACCTGAAGTTGTTTCGCCAGCGCGGCGGCGAAATTCACTGCGACCACGCGGTGACGGCGCTGGAACGGAACGGAGGCTGGACCGTGCACACGAAGGGTAAAACACTCCGCGCACAGATCATCGTCGATGCAGCCGGGGCCTGGGGAGACGCAGTGGCGGAAATGGCAGGGCGCAAGCGAATTGGCCTTCAGCCGAAGCGCCGCTCCATGGCCGTGGTGCAGGGCCCCGAAAATCAGGATTTCATGAGCTGGCCCCTGGTGGGCGATGTGGGCGAGACCTGGTATTGCAAGCCGCAATCGGGAAAGCTTCTCATTTCGCCGGCCGATGCCACCCCGGTCGACCCTCATGACGCCTATGCCGACGATCTGACACTGGCGGAGGGCATCGCGCGCTTCGAAGAAGCCGTCGACTATGCGGTGACCCGAGTCGAACGCAGCTGGGGCGGCTTGCGCTCCTTCGCGCCCGACGGATGCCCAGTCGTAGGCTATGATGCGCGGGTAGACGGCTTCTTCTGGCTGATCGGCCAGGGCGGCTATGGCATTCAGTCCTCTCCTGCCCTGTCTCGCCTTGCCGCGGCACTCGTGATGGGACAAGCACCGCCGGCAGACATCATGGATGAGGGGCTGGTGCTGGCCGATATTTCTCCGGAGCGTTTCTAGCGGATCTTGTTCGGCTTAACCGACTCGCCCAATACAAGAGCCACCAGTTTCCGCATGACGGTGGGCAGAGCTGCACCTGAAAGATCCTCACGCCGCGTCCAGCGGTAGTCGCCTTCGTCACGCAATAGACCGTCGATCACTATCTCCGCGCGCCACACCTCCAGTTCGAGGTGGAAATGGGTAAATGTGTGCTCGACCCTACCTTGTAGTGGATGCCAATCTGCAGCCAGAGGGGCAAATTGTTCGGGATTCTCCGCGGCATCGCCCCAGGGCGTGGACGGCACCTCCATCATGCCGCCGAGCAGGCCCTGTTCCGGGCGGCGCCGAAGCAGAACGGCGCCGTCACTGCGCTCGATCCAGAAGGCCGTGCCGCGCCGCAAGGGAATCGCCTTTTTGGGCCTCTTCCGGGGAAGGCCTGGCGCCAGGCCGGTGATCCGCCCCTGGCAATCTTGTGACCATGGGCAGATCAGGCAGTTTGGGGTCCGCGGGGTGCAGATCGTGGCACCCAGATCCATCATGGCCTGGGCGAAATCCCCCGCCCGCTGCGCCGGCACCAGCGCCTGCGTCCTTTCCCTGATTTCCGGCTTCGAGTCGGGAAGCGGCGTCTCGATCGCATAGAACCGGCTGATGACGCGTTCAACATTGCCATCCACCGCCGCATGGCGCCCGCCGAAGGCAATGGCGGCAATGGCTCCCGCCGTGTAGGGGCCGATGCCGGGCAGGCTGCGCAGTTCATCCTCGAGATGCGGAAAGCGCCCGCCAAACCGGGAAACCACCGCTTTGGCGCAGGAATGGAGATTGCGCGCGCGCGCATAATAGCCAAGCCCCGCCCAGGCCTTCAGCACATCATCGAGGGGCGCGTTCGCCAGTGCGTCCACCGTCGGCCATAAGGCTACGAATTTCACGAAATAGGCCTTCACCGCCTGCACGGTTGTCTGCTGCAGCATGATCTCCGAGAGCCAGACGCGGTAGGGATCAGCCTTAACACCCGGGGCTGCGCGCCACGGCAGCACGCGGGCATGCACGTCATACCAGTGAAGAAGTTGTAATGACTTCTGTGTTTCCGGCCCTTTTCTGGCCATGCTGCTGCGCAAACAAACGACTCCTGTTAGAGCTTGATCCGCAAAAGCGGGAACCGGTTTTGCAGCAAGATCACGCTCAATCTAGAAACCCAGACGATATAGATCAGCCAGCGAAACCGGCAATGGAAACCCTGTCCAAGCATTTCCGCGAAATCACCAAGGCCGCCTTCGCCCGCTATGGCTTCGCCGCGGCGGATGTGGTGTCGAATTGGGAAGTGATCGTCGGGCCGGAACTTGCTGACGTTTCGGCGCCGGAGCGCATCCGCTGGCCCAGGGGTTCAGGCGAGCAGGCCCAAAAGCACGGCGGCACGCTGGTGATCCGCGCTGCGCCCGGCCGGGCGCTGGAACTACAATATGAAGCGTCCCGCATCATCCAAAGAATCAACAGCTTTTTTGGTTATGGCGCGGTGGTCCAGATCAAGGTGATGCAGGGGACGGAACTGAAATCACGCCGCCGTTTTCCCCCGCCCTTGCCGGAAAAACCCATTTGCGAACAGCAGCTTGCAGGTATGGAAGACGGGCCCCTGAAAGATGCGCTGGAACGGCTTGGGCGCGGCGTGGCCGCCTCGCAGAGTTCTCCACAAGGCAAATAATACTTTTGTTTCAACCCCCAACATCTAGTAGGTAACCGTCATGAACATGATCTCCCGCCGCACTCTTCTCCAGGCCGGTGCCGCTTTCGCGGCCTTCGCCGCAATCAGGCCCGCCTTTGCCGATGTCAACACGGCCGAACTCCTGAAGCCGCCAGCACTTGGCGACATGGCGCTGGGGGCCGACGAAGGGGCCAAGGTCACCATTGTCGAATATGCCTCCGCCACCTGCCCGCACTGCGCCGCCTTCCACAAGGATGTCTGGCCCAAGCTCAAGGCAGACTATGTGGATCCCAAGAAGATCCGCTTTGTTTTCCGTGAGTTTCCGCTGAACGATCCGGCATTGGCTGCCTTCATGATCGCCCGCGCGGCGCCGAAGGAATCCTATTTCCCGCTGATCGACGTGTTCTTCGACACGCTGGAAACATGGGCACAGGACCCCGCGACGGGGCTTCTCAACATCGCCAAGCAGGCGGGGTTCACCCAAGAGAAATTCGACGCCACGCTGCGTGACGAGAAGCTCGCCAAGGGCATCATGGAAATCCGGGATGGCGGCGTGAAATTCGGCGTCAAGGGAACGCCGAGCTTCTTCCTCAACGGCAAGCTCCTCGAGGGCGAACAGACATATGATTCGATCAAGGCAGAGATCGACAAGCTGCTCTGAGGAGCAGCCGTTTAGAACAAGGGGCGCGGGCGCAAGATGAAGTTCACACGGCTTAGGCTTTCAGGATTCAAATCCTTCGTGGAGCCGACGGATCTTTTCATCGAGCCCGGCCTCACCGGCATTGTCGGTCCCAACGGTTGCGGCAAGTCGAACCTGCTGGAAGCACTGAGATGGGTGATGGGCGAAAGCTCTTACAAATCCATGCGCGCCTCCGGCATGGATGACGTCATCTTCTCCGGTACCACCCAGCGCCCAGCCCGCAACATGGCGGAAGTGCTGGTGACCATGTCCAATGAGGACGGCTCGGCCCCCCCGCAGTACCAGGACCAGGACGCGATCGAAATCTCCCGCCGTATCGAGCGGGATTCGGGCTCGGCCTACCGCATCAACGGCAAGGACGTGCGCGCACGTGACGTGCAATTGCTGTTCGCCGATGCGTCCACGGGCTCCCGGTCACCCGCCCTCGTGCGGCAGGGGCAGATCGGTGAGATCATCAACGCCAAGCCCCAGGCGCGGCGCCTGATTCTGGAGGAGGCTGCCGGCATCACCGGTCTTCACACCCGGCGCCATGAGGCGGAACTGAAATTGCGCGCGGCGGAACAGAACCTGACGCGGCTCGATGACGTAACCTCCCAGCTTGAAACCCAGCTCAACAGCCTGAAGCGGCAGGCGCGGCAGGCCACGAAATACAAGGGCCTCTCGGGCGAGATCCGGCGGCTGGAGGCGATGGGCCTCTATGTGAACTGGCGCGAGACAGCGGAAGCCTCCCAGCGCGATGCGGCAGCCCTTGATGAGGCAACGCGTGTGCTGGCCGAACACACGCGCGCAGCCTCCGAGAAGCTGCGCCTGCGTGACGATCTGGGCGAGAAGCTGCCCAGCCTGCGTGAGCAGGAGGCAATCCGCGCCGCCGTGCTGCAGCGCGTGAGTCACGAGCGCAATGTGCTGGACGAGGAAGAGCGCCGCGCGGGCGAACGCCGCAAGGAACTTGACCAGCGTATCGCCCAGATCAATTCGGACCTGCAGCGCGAACAGGAACTGCTGAACGACACCGATCGTGTGTTGGCGCGGCTGGCCGAAGAAGGCGAGACACTGAAGGCGGGCCAGGGCTCTGACGATGACATCCGCGCGGAAGCCGCCGTGGCACTTCAGCTTGCGGCCGATGCGCTGTCCCGCGCTCAGGAAGCCGCCGACCAGGCCAATGCCCAGCTTTCCGAGCTCACCGCGCGCCGGAACGCCATTCTCCGCGCCATTGAAGATCACAAGTCCCGCGTGACCCGGCTTGACCGCGAACTGTCCGAAACACAGGCCAAGCGCAACGCCCTGCTCGCCCGCTACAATGTTGATGGCGATGGCGAAAAGCTGGCAGCTGCCGCCGAACATGCGGCGGAGCAGGCCGTTGAATTCGAGTATGCAGTGTCGGAGGCAGAGGCCTCTGTCCGCGCCGCACGGTCCGCGGAAACGGACCGCCGCGCCGCCCATGATGAGACCCGCCGCAAGGCGGACCGGCTGCAGACGGAAGTCCGTACACTGACCAATCTCCTGAAAGCCGGCGGCGGCGATTTGTGGCCCTCCCTTATCGATCAGATCACCGTTACGTCCGGTTTCGAGACCGCGCTTGGCGCGGCCTTGGGGGATGACATCGATGCGTCGGCCGATGAAGGTGCGCCTGTGCATTGGCGCGGCCTTCCGTCGCTGTCCGACACCGCACCTTTGCCGGATGGCGCCGAGCCGCTCGGCCGCTTCGTCGAGGCCCCATCGGCCTTGCAGCGCCGCCTCGCCCATATCGGCGTTGTCTCCAAGGCTCTGGGCCAGGCGCTTCAGCCGCAGTTGAAGCCCGGGCAGCGCCTGGTCAGCCGCGAAGGTGATGTCTGGCGCTGGGATGGTTTCACCGCCGCGGCAGATGCACCGAGCGCTGCTGCCAAGCGCCTGGCCGAGCGTAACCGGCTTGCCTCGCTCGAGGTCGAGATGGAACAGGCCATCGCCATTGCCGAGGAAGCCCGGGAACAGTTCGAAGCGGCGCGCGCGGCCGTGGAAACGGCAGCAAGGCTCGAACGCGAGAAGCGCGAAGGCCACCGTGCTGCCGTCTCCGCTATCGACTTTGCCCGACGCGCGCTGACCCAGCATGAACGGCAAGTGTCCGAACGCCTGGCTCAGACGAGTGCTCTCGATGAAGCGCGGCGCCGTATCGAAGAGGCGCTGGAAGAAGCCCGGGTCCTTCTGGAGGAAGCTGCAGCTGAAGCGGCGGATCTGCCGGTGCTCGATACGCTTCAGTCTGAACTCAATGAACTTCGCAATGTGGTCAACCGGGAGCGCGCTGCTTATGCCGAAGCCCGCGCCAGGCATGATGGCCTGGAGCGTGAGGCCAAGGCCCGCGCCGATCGCATCCGCACCATTGAAGCCGAAATATCACAATGGACGTCACGCGCTGTTCGCGCCAATGAGCAGACAGAGCAGCTAACGGCACGCGCCGAGGAAACCCGCGCAGCGATTGTTGAGCTCTCCGCCCTACCCCAGCAGCTCGCTGACCGGCGGTTGAAGCTGATGAACACGCTGGTTGAAGCAGAGACCGAGAAAAAGGCAGCCTCCGACGCGCTTCAGACGGCCGAAAATGACGTTCGCCAGGCAGACCAGGACTTGCGCGCCGTGCAGGAACTTCTGTCTGCTGCGCGTGAAGAACATGCACGCCTTGGTGCGCGGCTCGAATCGAGTACACAGCGTCTCGCCGAATGCGAGCAGCGCATTGCCGAAACGCTGCAGTGCCAGCCTGACGAAGTGATCGCCTCCACCGGTCTCGAACCCGGTCATCTGCTGGATACCCATGAGATTGAGCGCAAGCTTCATTCCCTGCGCGAGGACCGCGAACGCCTGGGCGGCGTCAATCTGCGGGCCGACGAGGAATCGATCGAAGTCGCCAAGCAGCTCGACGGTCTCATCAAGGAGCGGGACGATCTTATCCAGGCCATTAACAAACTGCGTGGCGGCATTGCGAGCCTCAACCGCGAGGGCCGCCAGCGCCTGCTCGACGCCTTCGAAACGGTGAACCAGAAGTTCGGTGAGCTGTTCTCGACCCTTTTCGGGGGCGGCAAGGCCGAACTGCAATTGATCGAGTCGGACGACCCGCTCGAAGCAGGCCTTGAGATCATTGCCAATCCTCCTGGCAAGAAGCCCACGACGCTGTCGCTCCTCTCTGGCGGTGAGCAGACGCTAACCGCCCTCTCGCTGATCTTCGCGGTGTTTCTCACGAATCCCTCGCCCATCTGTGTGCTGGACGAGGTCGACGCACCGCTCGACGATCATAATGTGGAGCGCTTCTGCAATCTGCTCGAAGCCATGTTGGAACGCACGGAAACGCGGTTCCTCATCATCACTCACCATGCCCTCACCATGGCCCGCATGCATCGCCTCTTCGGCGTCACCATGCTGGAACGCGGCGTGTCTCAGCTGGTCTCGGTCAATCTCGATGAGGCCGAGACGCTGGTCGAACAACCCAACGCGGCATGAACGTCGTCTTCGACATCGGAAATGTTCTGATCCACTGGGAGCCGCGCGCCCTCTACCGCAAGATCTTCGCCTCTGAAGACGAGGTCGAGTGTTTTCTCGGCAACGTCTGCACATCGGACTGGAACCTGGAACAGGACCGCGGGCGCAGCTTCACGGAGGCAGTGGCCGAAGCCACCGCCCGCCATCCGGACCATGCAGAGGCGATTGCTGCCTATCATCACCGCTGGGCGGAGACGATCGTTGGCCCAATCGCCGGCACGGTCGCCATACTTGAAGAGCTCGCAGCGCGGGACGTGCCGCTCTATGCGATCACCAACTGGCATCAGGACAAGTTCCGGGAAACCCGCTTGCGCTATCCCTTTCTCGGCCTTTTCCGAGATATCGTCGTCTCCGGCGACGAGCGGTTGGTGAAGCCCGATCCCGCCATCTACGAGCTCCTGCTGCAACGGAACGGCCTTGCGGCCTCCTCCTCACTGTTCATCGACGACAGCTTGAAAAACGTGAAAGGTGCGGATGCCGTTGGCATGACGGGCGTTCATTTCACCACGCCCGAGGCGCTGCGCGTGACTTTGACAGGCCTGGGACTGCTTCAGGACTGAACCTGGAGCAACGGCTTACTTATCGCCAGATCCGGCTATAATGGAGCTGTTAAGGGAGGTCCCATGCTCGAACTCAGGCCCAATTGTGAACTCTGCGACAATGACCTGCCGCCGCAGTCCTCCGAGGCGCGCATCTGCAGCTATGAATGCACATATTGCGCCCACTGCGCTGAACACGTGCTGCACAATGTGTGCCCCACCTGCGGCGGTGGATTTGCGCCGCGGCCGATCCGCCCTCTGAAAGCGTGGAGGCCCGAGAAGAAGCTGGGGCTTATCAACAACCCGGCGTCCCCAGTGCGCGTTCACAGCAAGTACCTGCGGGCAGATATCGCAGCCCACGTCGACCGAATCAAAGATCTTCCGCCTGACGCGCGCTGAACCGCCCGCCTACTGGTCCAGCTTCTGCTGAACTTCGGCAATCTTCTTGAGCACGGTGCCGTTTCCGGGCGCCAGCCGGGCTGCCTGCTGATAATCGACAAGCGCCTGCTTCAGATCACCCTTCGCCTCATTGGCGCGGCCCCGGCCGTAATAGGCCTTGGCATAATCGGGGCTCAGCTTGATGAGCGCGGTGTAGTCCGCAATGGCGCTGTCGTAATCCTGCTTGTCCTCATAGGCGAAACCGCGGTTGAAATAGCTGTCGGCAAAGTCCGGCTTCAGTTTGATGGCCGCCGTGTAATCGGCAATTGCGCCGTCATGGTCTCCGCTGTCATCATAGGCATTGCCACGATTGAAATAGGCAATGGCCAGGGCCTCGTCGCTTGCCTTGCCGCCATCGATGATCTGGCTACAACCCTGGATGACGGTGGCGGGCTGATCTCCATTGCAGTCACTGATGGCGTCTGCCGATCCCGTGGCAGGAAGGGCAAGCAGGATCATGAGAGCAATGGCGGGCGTCGTGAATCGCATACTGGTCAAATCCTCTAGGCTATGGCACCTCTGTGCCTGAACAAGGCTGCCTTATAGCGTTTCTGGCGGCGCATTGCTGCGGCAAAAGATCGTGGCATGTGCTGATGCCAAGCCCGCAACGCTCTCCTCAGCTTGTGGCATTTGCAGGACGTCCGGGGCGCGAATCGACGCAGGCCGCCCGAGAGCAAAATACGCCTTTCGTTTCAATTACTTAAAAGCTAAATCCATTTCTTGACACATTTTCGGCCCGCAACTATGGTTCGCCCGCTTTGGAAGGGAAGAATTTCCAAGCGCGCCCGCCGTTTGCCTGGAGGTCTGTCTCATGACGAAACCGCGCGACGAGAGGCCGAAGGATGGTTCTTCCCAGCCTGAGTTGGGCGACCTTTCGGAACGTCTCAAGGATCTGTCTGGCCGCATTGCGGCGGAACGGTCCGAACAGGCCGAGAGGGCGAAACCGCCTGCAAGCCTTCAGGACGCCTCCGGTTATGCGAGGGGTTACCGGCTTGTGGCCGAGTTCGTGGCTGGAACGCTGGTCGGCGGCCTCATTGGCTATGGCATCGACTGGTTGTTCGGCACATTGCCATTCGGACTGATCATTTTTCTGCTCCTGGGCTTCGGAGCCGGCATCCTGAACTTGGCACGCGCTGCCAAAAGGGTGCCCCCGGCACAGGAGCGGCTTGGTTCAAACCCGCCGCCAAAAGCGGCATTCGATGATGAAGAAGAGGACTGATCGTGGCCCAAGGCATCGACCCGATCCATCAGTTCCGGCTCCATGACCTGGCCGGACCCTGGAACATCGCGGGCTATGAGATCAGCTTCACCAACTCCGCCCTGTTCATGGGTATTTCGGTGGGTCTCATCACGGTGATCCTGCTCGCCGCTGCCGCCCGCAATGCACTTGTGCCGGGCCGCCTGCAGGCTGTGGGGGAGATCTGGTACGAGTTCGTTCACAACATGGTCAGAAACGTGCTGGGGCATGAGGGCAAGGCCTTCTTCCCGCTCGTCTTCACAATTTTCTCCTTCGTGCTGTTCGCCAACATGCTCGGCATGTTCCCCTATTTCTTCACGGTGACGAGCCATGTGGTGGTCACCGCCACGCTTGCTGTCTTTGTTGTGGCGCTCGTTGTGGTCGTCGGCATCGCCAAGCACGGGCTCGCCTGGTTCAAGCTCTTCGTGCCGTCGGGCGTTCCCATGGTGATCCTCCCCTTCATCTCGCTCATCGAGGTGATCTCATTCTTGTCGCGCCCGGTGAGCCTTGGCCTTCGTCTGTTTGGCAACATGCTGGCGGGCCACATCGTGCTCAAGGTCTTCGCCGGCTTCGTGGTGCTTCTGGGGTCCATGGGCCTTGGTGGCATCATCGGTTCGATTGCGCCGCTCGGCATGGCCGTGGCGCTGACGGCTCTCGAATTCCTGGTGGCGTTCCTGCAGGCCTTCGTCTTCGCCATCCTGACCTGCGTCTATCTCAACGACGCGCTTCACACCCACCACTAAACCTTCAACCTTAAACCAAGCTACAACACTCAAGGAGAGACGAATGGATCCGCTCGCAGCTAAGTACATCGGCGCTGGCATTGCTTGCATCGGGATGGGTGGCGCCGGCATCGGCGTGGGCCATATTTTCGGTAACTTCCTCTCGGGCGCACTGCGCAACCCGGCTGCGGCTGCTGCCCAGTTCACCAACGCGCTGATCGGCGCCGCCCTGGCCGAAGGCCTCGGCATTTTCTCGCTGGTTGTCGCCCTGCTCCTGCTGTTCGCGGTCTAATCCGCTTCACGGCAAACGAATAGAAGCCTGGCGGGCGTCAAAGCTCCGCGCAGGCTTCCTCTTTTGAGGCTCAAGACATGTCGCAATCGACACTCGTCGTCGCTCAGGCCACCACGACCGAGGCGCCCGCCACAGGCGAAGCGCCGGCGGAAGGCGTGGCGAAGGCCACAACCGAGGGCACTGAGGCGGAAGGCGGCCACGGCGGCTTCCCGCCAATGGATGCGCATTCCTTTCCGTCGCAGATCTTCTGGCTGGTGATCTTCTTCGGGCTGCTCTACCTGCTGATGAGCAAGGTGGCGCTGCCCCGGATGGAGCAGGTTCTTGGCAACCGCCGCAAGGCGATCGAGGCTGATCTTTCGCGTGCTTCGGCGCTGAAGAACGAGACGGAGGCCGCCGTCCAGTCCTACGAGAAGGCACTGGCAGATGCCCGCGCCAATGCGCAGGCGATCGCTGCGGAAACCAAGGCCCGGATGGGTGCTGAAATGGACGCCGAGCGCGGCTCGCTCGAGAAGAGCCTGGGGGCCAAGCTAGCGGAAGCCGAATCCCGCATCGCTGCTTCCAAGGCACAATCGATGAAGGACGTTCACGAAGTGGCGGCGGACAGTGCCGCGGAAATCGTGTCGGCACTGACGGGCACTCAGGTGAGCAAGGCTGACGCCGTCAAGGCCATCACTGGCCTCAAGGCCTGAGGGAGAAGAACGATGCAATTCGACGCGACATTCTTCGCCCTCGTGGCGCTGGTCATCTTCCTCGGCATCGCGGCCTATGCGGGTGCCTTCAAGTCCATGGGTGCAGGGCTCGATTCCCGCGCGGACCGGATCCGCAAGGAGCTCGAGCATGCCTCGCAGCTCCGCAAGGAAGCCGAAGCGCTGCTCGCCGAATACAAGCAGAAGCGCCTCGACGCCGAAAAGGAAGCAACCTCCATCATCGCCGCCGCCAAGTCGGACGCAGAGGAGTTTGCCGCTGAAACCCGCCGCAAGCTGACGGAGTCGCTGGAGCGCCGCGCCAAGCAGGCCGAGCAGAAGATCGCCCAGGCCGAAGCCGCCGCCATCAAGGACGTGCGCAACGTGGCAACCGAACTCGCCATCGCTGCCTCGCACAAGCTGGTGGCGGAAGCTGCCAAGGGCGAAAAGGGTGCGGAGCTGATTGCCAACTCGATCAGCGCGGTGAAGAATCGGCTGAACTGAGGCAGGTTACGTGACGAATTCAAAAGCCCGGCGGAAGCGCCGGGCTTTTTCTGTTTGGTTTCTGGATTGCTGCTGTCAGGGCACCGCTTACTCAGCTGCCTCCATGTAATTCGCCATGGGTGGGCAGGTGCAGACGAGGTTTCTGTCGCCAAAGACATTGTCCACCCGCGCCACCGGCGGCCAGTACTTGTCATTGGGATAGCCCTTCAGCGGGAAGAAGGCCTTCTCCTTCGAGTAGGGGTGCTTCCAATCCCCTAGCAGCAGGCGGTGGGTGTGAGGGGCGTTCTTCAGCACATTGTCAAGCCGGTCGGCTTTGCCCTCCTCCACCTCGGCGATCTCCTTGGCGATCTCGATCATCGCGTCGCAGAACCGGTCCAACTCGCGCTTCGATTCGGATTCGGTGGGCTCGATCATCAGCGTGTCCGGCACGGGGAAGGACATGGTCGGCGCATGGAAGCCATAGTCGACGAGGCGCTTGGCCACATCCTCAACCGATAGCCCCGTGCGCTCCTTCAGCCAGCGGAGGTCTATGATGCATTCATGCGCCACGAAGCCGCCAGGGCCCTTGTAGAGGACTGGGAAATAGGGGTCCAACCGGCGCGCGATGTAATTGGCGTTGAGGATCGCCATCATCGTTGCTTTGGTGAGCCCCTCGCCCCCCATCATCGCGATATAGGTCCAGGAGATGGGCAGGATCGATGCCGAGCCCCAAGGTGCCGCAGAAACCGCCCCCTGTGATTGGTCATGCCCTGCCGCGGGGTTGACGCCCATCACTACCTTGTGACCCGGCAGGAAGGGCGCCAGATGGGCCCGCACGCCAATGGGGCCCATGCCGGGGCCGCCGCCGCCATGCGGAATGCAGAAGGTCTTGTGCAGGTTCATGTGGCAGACATCGGCGCCCAGTTCCGCTGGCCTCACCAGCCCCACTTGCGCATTGAGGTTTGCGCCATCGAGATAGACCTGGCCGCCATGCGCATGGACGATTTCGCAGATCTCTTTCACTGCCGTCTCGAACACACCATGAGTCGAGGGATAGGTGATCATGAGGGCAGCGAGATTGACCGCATGCTCGGAGGCCTTTTTGCGCAAGTCCGGCACATCGACATTGCCGTGCTCGTCACAGGCCACAACTACCACCTTCATGCCGGCCATCACGGCGGACGCAGGGTTAGTGCCATGGGCCGACACGGGGATCAGGCAGACATCGCGCTGCGGCTCGCCGCGTGACTGGTGATAGCCGCGGATCGCGAGGAGGCCCGCATATTCGCCCTGGCTTCCGGCATTGGGCTGCAGCGACACGGCATCAAAGCCCGTGATCTCCGCCAGCATTTCCTCCAGCTCCTCGAAGAGTTGCTGGTAGCCCTGTGCCTGTTCCAGCGGTGCGAAAGGATGGAGCATGGAAAAGGCCCGCCATGTGACGGGGATCATCTCCGTCGTCGCATTGAGCTTCATGGTGCAGGAGCCCAGCGGAATCATCGATTGGTCGAGCGCCACGTCCTTCATCTGCAAATGCCGCAGATAGCGCAGCATTTCGGTTTCCGAATGATACATGGAGAAAACGGGATGGGTGAGATAGCTCGACGTGCGGCGCAGCGGCTCGGGGATCGTCTCCTTCAGCGCCTTGTCGGTCTCATCGATCGAGATCCGCTCCAGCGCATCGGTGCGGAAGACGGTCAACAGCTGCTCGAGTTCCTGGCGGCGCACCGATTGGTCGAAGGATATCCCTAAGTGATCAGCATCGACGAAGCGAAGATTGATGCGCTTCTCCTTGGCGCGCGCCCACAGCGCATGCGCCCGGCCCGGCACATGCAGTGTCACCGTATCGAAGAACGAAGTGGTGACGACGCCGAAGCCAAAGCCCTTGACGGCCGCAGCGAAGATTTCCGCCATGCGATGCGTGCGTTGGGCCATCTTGGCGATGCCCTTTGGCCCGTTGTAGACGGCGAACATGCCGGCAATCACGGCCAGGAGAACCTGTGCGGTGCAGATGTTGCTCGTCGCCTTCTCGCGGCGGATGTGCTGCTCGCGCGTCTGCAGCGCCATGCGCAGCGCCCGGTGGCCCTCGGCATCAACCGAAACGCCGATCACACGGCCCGGCATGGCCCGCTTATACTCATCCTTTGTGGCAAAGAAGGCAGCATGCGGGCCGCCATAGCCCATTGGCACACCGAAGCGCTGGGTGGAGCCGATGGCAATATCGGCCCCCAATTCGCCAGGGGGCGTCAGCAGCGCCAGTGCCAGAAGGTCCGTTGCCATGATGGCGAGCGCGCCCGCGGCGTGAAGCTTTGCGATGACGCTGCGCCAGTCCCGCACCTCACCCGATGAACCGGGATAAGAGAGGAGTGCGGCGAACACCGTTTCAGGCTTCAGGTCTTTCGCAGGATCGCCGATCACCACCTCATAGCCAAAGGCCCGGGCCCTGGTCTGGATCACGCCGATGGTCTGCGGGTGCGTATCCAGGTCGATGAAGAAAATGTTTGCCGTGGTCTTCACCACGCGCCGTGCCATGGCCATTGCTTCCGCCGCCGCGGTGCCTTCATCGAGCAGCGAGGCATTGGCGATTTCGAGGCCCGTCATGTCGATGATCATCTGCTGGAAGTTCAGCAGCGCCTCGAGGCGGCCCTGGCTCACCTCCGCCTGATAGGGCGTATAGGCCGTGTACCAGCCGGGGTTCTCCAGCACATTGCGCAGGATGACCTTGGGCGTCACCGTGCCGTAATAGCCCATGCCAATCATTGAGACGAACACATCGTTCCGCTCCGCCATGGCGCGCAGATAGGAAAGTGCGGTACGCTCCGGCATCGCCTTCTTCAGTTCCAGCGGGCGCTTGGTGCGGATCGGTTCCGGCACGACCCGGGAGATGAACTCATCGAGGGATTTTGCACCAAGGCTCTTCAGCATCTCGGAGGTATCCGCAGCATCGGGGCCAATGTGGCGGGGAATGAAATTTGCGCCGGGTTCGAGCTCGGCGAAAGTGGTTCGCTTCGTCATGATCTGCTCTCAGCCGTTCACGAAGGAATCAT
The DNA here is from genome assembly GCF_965227715.1 of Aestuariivirga sp. Taxonomy (GTDB): domain Bacteria; phylum Pseudomonadota; class Alphaproteobacteria; order Rhizobiales; family Aestuariivirgaceae; genus Aestuariivirga. The sequence goes on from NZ_OZ245771.1 coordinate 1,881,396, forward strand.
AGGCCGCCTTGTCCATCAGCCCATCGAGCTCCGATGGGTTGGAGAGCTTCACCTTCATGAACCAGGCCCCGCCCTCCGCCTCGCGGTTGACGAGTGCTGGATCGCCTTCAAGCTCCTTGTTGACCTCGACCACTTCGCCAGAGACCGGCACATAGACTTCGCTCGCGGCCTTCACACTTTCCACAACGGCCGCCTGCTCATGCGCCGTCACCGTCTTGCCGACGGCGGGCAGTTCGACGAAGACCACGTCCCCCAGCTGTTCCTGGGCGTGGTTGGTGATGCCGATGGTGGCGATACCGTTCTCGACGATCACCCACTCATGGTCCTTGCTGTACTTGACGGTCATGGAAAGCTCCTAGCGTTTGAATCGGTTGGGAATGAAGGGCAGCTTGACGATGTCACCCGGCAAGGCATTGCCGCGCACGATGAGATTGACCTTTGTGCCCGGCGTAGATGATGCAGTTTCCACATAGCCCATGGCGATGGGGCCTCCGGCTGTTGGGCCAAAGCCGCCAGATGTGATCTTGCCGATTTCGCGGCCTGACAGGTCTGTGACCACCGTGCCATCGCGGGCGGGCGCGCGGCCTTCCGGCTTTATGCCCACTCGCTTGCGGGCGGTGCCCTCCGTCAGCTCCCTCTGGATGCGTGCGGCGCCAATGAAACCGCCTTCGATCCGGCGGCGCTTCTGGATCGACCACAGGAGATCGGCCTCGACAGGTGAGATGGTCTCGTCAAGTTCATGGCCATAAAGGCACAAGCCTCCTTCGAGGCGAAGCGAATCACGCGCGCCAAGGCCTACGGGCTTCACCAGCGGGTCAGTCAGCAGACGATCCCAAAGCTTCGGCGCATCTGCGCTTGCCACGGAGATTTCGAAGCCATCTTCCCCCGTATAGCCCGAGCGGGAGACTTGCGCCCCGATGCCTGCAAGAGACACATTCGCAGAGTGCATGAAGGGAATCTCCTTCACTGCGGGAGCGAGCTTCGCCAGCACCTCTTCGGCCTTGGGCCCCTGCAGCGCAATCAATGAGTGATCGTCCAGCCTCGTGAGGCTCACGTCCGGCGGCAGATGTTCCGCGATCCAGCCATAGTCATGTTCCTTGCGGCCCGCATTGACGACAACGTAAAGCGTTCCCTCCTCAGCCTGCCGGGTGATCATCAGGTCATCCAGCGTGCCGCCATCATGGCCCAGGAGCTGCGAATAGCGCTGCTGGCGGGGGCTGAGGCTCAGCACATCGGCCGGCACCAGCTGTTCCATGGCCTTCGCCGCGGCCTCGAAGCTTGAGGCCTTCACCAGGCATTGGCCCATGTGGGACACATCGAACAGGCCCGCATTCTCGCGCGTCCAGCCATGTTCGGCGAGAATGCCGGAGGGATATTGCACCGGCATGTCATAGCCGGCGAAAGGCACCATACGGGCGCCCAGCGCCACATGCGCATCATAGAGAGAAGTTCGTTTGGGAGCGTCATCGCTCATCGTGATCAGGTCTCCGGACAAAGCTGGGCCAGACCCGGTGAAACCGAATCTGCCCCCTCTGTACGAGACCTGAGAGATTTCGCGTGCCGGTGCTTGCCGCTCCGGTTCGCTTCGCTCCTTCGGTGAGCGGATACCCGCTGCTCTCCAGAGTTCGTGACGTGGCGCCTCGCGGTCCTTTTGCCTGAGAGTTTCCGGGGCGGTTGCTCCTTCGGCGCCGGCGCAAACCGGTCTCTTCCGCACAAGGCGCTGTGCTGAACGGGGTGAAGACTAGGCCCCTCGCGCGGCATGTCAAGCGCATGGCCCCTGTTGACATCGCGCATGGCCGCCCGCATCTGTGGCGCATGACAAAGCCGCCTCTCAGGATCCTGCTCGCGGCCCCGCGCGGCTTCTGCGCCGGGGTGGTGCGGGCGATCGATATCGTGGAGCGGGCGCTCGCCCTCTATGGCGCGCCCGTCTATGTGCGCCACGAGATCGTGCACAATAAATTCGTGGTGGATGACCTGAAAGCCAAGGGCGCCATCTTCGTGGATGAGCTCGATGAAATCCCCCCGGGCGATCGGCCGGTGGTGTTCTCCGCTCATGGCGTTCCGAAATCGGTGCCGGAGGCCGCAACGGCCCGCCACATGTTCCAACTCGATGCCACCTGCCCGCTCGTCACCAAGGTGCATATGGAGGCCCAGCGCCACCATGCTGAAGGCTGCGAGATCATCCTGATCGGCCACCAGAATCACCCGGAGGTGATCGGTACCATGGGCCAGCTTCCACCGGGCGCCGTGCGCCTGATCGAGACGGTGGCCGATGCGGACTCAATTGCTGTAAAAGACCCTGAGAAGCTCGCCTATGTGACGCAGACAACGCTATCGGTCGATGACACGAAGGATGTGATCGCCGCCCTGCAGCGCCGCTTCCCCGGAATCAAGGGGCCCTACAAGGAAGACATCTGCTACGCCACCACCAACCGTCAGGAGGCGGTGAAGGAGATCGCAGGCCGGATTGAGCTTCTGCTGGTGGTGGGTGCGCCCAATTCATCGAATTCGAAGCGGCTGGTGGAGGTGGGTCTCAGGCACGGCACGCCCCGCAGCCTGCTGGTCCAGCGCGCCAGCGAGCTTGACTGGCCTTCGCTTCAGGGCCTGTCCACCCTCGGCATCACGGCGGGGGCGTCCGCTCCCGAACTCCTGGTCAATGAAATCATCGATGCCTTCCGCGCGCATTATGAAGTCACGGTCGAGACCGTCACCCTGCGCGAGGAAAACGTCACCTTCAAGCTGCCGCGCGAACTGCGTGAGGCGCCAGCACCGCTATGAGTTCCGGCAAGGTGATCGTCCACACGGACGGAGCATGCTCCGGCAATCCGGGTCCCGGCGGGTGGGGCGTGATCCTCGATTACAACGGCTCCCGCAAGGAGCTTTCGGGCGGCGAGGCCGAGACGACCAACAACCGCATGGAACTGATGGGCGCCATCTCGGCCCTCGAATCGCTCACCCGGCCCTGCCTTGTCGAGATGCACGTCGATTCCAGCTATGTGAAGGACGGCATTACGAAGTGGATTCACGGCTGGAAGAAGAACGGCTGGAAAACCGCAGACAAGAAACCCGTCAAGAACGCCGAACTCTGGCAACGCCTCGATTCAGCGCTCAAGACGCATCAAGTGACATGGCACTGGGTGAAGGGCCATGCCGGCCACGGCGACAATGAACGCGCGGATGAGCTGGCCCGCGAGGGCATGTCGCCATTCAAGCGCAAGAGATGAGGGCCGCCGTCAGCAACCCGCAGCTCACGCGGCGCTCAGTTCCTTCAGCTGCTGCACGATGGTCTCGGCACCCGAGACGTTGACTCCGCGCTCAGTTTCGATGTTCAGCGTCTTCACCACGCCATTGTCCACGATCATTGAATAGCGCTTGCAGCGCAGCCCCATCCCCGCGGCCGTCAGGTCCATGTCGAGGCCCAGGGCCTTTGCGAATTCAGCATTGCCGTCCGCCAGCATGGTGATCTTGCCCTCGGACTCCGTGGCCTTCGACCAGGCCTTCATCACGAAGATATCGTTGACGGCCGTGCAGGCGATGGTGTCCACTCCAAGCGCCTTGAGGTCGTCATAGGCCAGCAGATAACCCGGCAGATGGTTCATGCTGCAGGTGGGGGTGAAGGCGCCGGGCAGGCCGAACAGCACCACCTTGCGGCCCGCGAAAATCACGTCGGCTGCCACCTTCTGCGGGCCTTCGGCCGTCGAGATCGTCACATCAACAGCAGGAAGCTTATCGCCAGGCTTGATCGTCATCGGATTATCCTTCGTGTTCTGGTTAAATGTCAGGGCAGCGTCACGGACTGTTCATAGCCCTTGCCGCCTTTTGTATAGGTGAGCCTCAAACTCTGGCCCTTGAGCTTTGCGGAATCGCTGAGATTGTCCACCGCCAGCTCTGCCGTGCGGCTATCGGCCGAAAACACCGGCGCGCGGAAATAGGCAGCACCCGTGGTTTCAACGTAGATATCATCGGGTCTTTCACGCAATTCAAGCTGCAGCACGGGCTTTCCGGCCTCTGCAATCACTGTGGCCGCAGCAATGGCATCACCGGGCGCGGGAACTGTTGCTCTTGCCGCCTCCGCCCGAACGCTTCCCAGCGGGTCACGCTCCTCGGCGCCGAGCGAGATCGTGGCCTTTGCCTGCGCCGGAATGCAGATGTCCTTGCACACCGCGAAGAACAGATCGAGGCCGAGATCGAGTGCTCCCACTTTTGCAGGCGTGACGGTGACGGGGAATAGCACTTGCCCGGCATAGCCGATCGCCTCCCCGCCCTTGTCGCTGTGGCGGGACGGAACGGGAAAGCCCACGCTCACCTCCGCCGGAGATGACGTGGACCAGCTGAATTCGGGCGGAATGCCGGCCTCGCCGGGCATGCGCCAATAGGTTTTCCAGCCAGGATCGAGATCGACCTGCACGGCTGTGTGCCATGATTTGCCGTCAAAACCATCACCGGTCAGCGACACGCGATAGGGCTTGGGAGCCCCCAGCGTGACGCCCGCGGTGAGCGCAAGGGCAAGGCCAGTGATGATGAGGCGAAGCAGCATGGGCGCCTTTATGGAAGAATTCCGGCCGCGCGCCAATCACCTTCCCGTCAATGCCGTCCGGGCGGAACCGGGGCCGCGGCAGACAAGTTTCCCAATCCTGTTCAGAGCTCGCCAAGGCGCTTTTGTGCAAGTGGTTCCACTTCACGGTCCGCTGCGCTAGTCTGGTGGCAATGCAAGGAAGGTGGGCATGACCAAGGGTCCCTATCTCGATGGGCAACTGCTGATCGCGATGCCCGGTATGAGCGATCCGCGCTTCGACCGGAGCCTCATCTACATGTGCGCCCATTCGCAACAGGGTGCCATGGGCATCATCATCAACAAGGCCACGCCGATGATGAGCTTCGGCGATCTGCTGGCGCAGCTGGACCTTACCGCGGACGAAGATCTGGCGCCTCCGCAGGAACTGATGGAAATGCCCGTGCTGTTCGGAGGCCCCGTCGAACAGGGCCGCGGCTTCGTGCTTCACACCAGCGATTATTTCACGGAAGATTCGAGCCTCCCCGTGGCCGAGAATATTGCGCTCACCGCGACCGTCGACATCCTGCGCGCCATGGCCAAGGGCGAGGGGCCGCAGCGGGCGGTGCTAGCACTGGGCTATGCCGGCTGGGCGCCGGGCCAGCTGGAGAATGAAATTCAGCACAATGGCTGGCTCACCTGCCAGGCGGATGAGGAGCTGGTCTTCGGCCTTGCCTTTCCGGACCGCTATGTGGCGGCACTCAAGAAACTGAAGGTCGACCCCGCCATGCTCTCGAGCAACGCCGGTCACGCCTGAGGGATCAGCTCTCGATTTCACCAGGAAGCTGCACCCTGCGCTGCCGTTTGCGCCGGCGCGGTGCCGGCGGCGGCGGTTCGTCAACCTTTGGTTCAGCGGCCGGTTCCGGTATCGCCAGCGGTTCAGGCGGGGAGTCTTCCCCGGCAACTTCTGCGGCAGCAGAAGGCTCAATCACGGTAGGATTAACTTCGGCTTCCTGGATTATGAATTCGGCCCCGGATTCCACAAAGGCTCCGTGCACAGTCTCCTCACCCTTCAGCAGATCGGGAAGCGGTGGCATGGCATCGGGTAACGGTGGTTCGGGGCGGGGTCTTGGCGACGAGACAGTGGCGCGGGGCGGCCTGCTCGGCATTCGGCTGGGCTTGCCCTCGATGATGGCAGGGCCAAGGTCCCGAGCCGTCACGCGGTTCACCTTGGGCTCCGGCGGCGGATCCTTGAGACCCCGCTCCCAAAGCCAGGTGATCGCAGTGCGGCCGGAAGAATGCGCATAGGGAAGCCCCGCCAGGGCGTCATTCACCTGCTTGGCAGTCAGTGGCTTGCCGATGAAATAACCCTGCCCGAAATCACAGCCCAGGTCCCCCAGCCGGTCGACTTGCTCCTGGTTCTCGATTCCCTCCGCCACGATTGTCAGGCCCAGGGCATGGCCCATGGAGATGATCGACTGCAGGATCACGGATGCCCGTTGGTCCTGCGCCTCAGCTGAAATGAAACTGCGGTCCACCTTCAGCGTGTCGAAAGGCAGTTTCCGCAGGCTGGAGAGCGAGGAATAGCCAGTGCCGAAATCGTCACACGAAAGGCCCACGCCCAGTTCACGGAACCGGTCCAGAATCTGCGCGGCGCGCTCCGGATATTGCATGACGAGGGATTCCGTCACCTCGATCTTGAAGCTGCCGCGCAGCAGCCCCTCGCGGCCGATGATCTGCTTGATGTCATCGAGCAGCCCCGGCTCGATCAGCTGGGCGGAAGAAAGATTGACCGCCACGAAGGCAGGTTCCGCCGTCCGGTAGGCGCGCTGCCAGATGCCGAGCTGGCGCCCGGCCTCGTTCAGCACCACGCGCCCGATATCGCGGATCATGCCGGTTTCCTCGGCGAGGCTCAGGAAGCTCTCCGGCGCCAGCAGGCCCATTGCGGGGTGGCGCCAGCGCACCAGCGCCTCGAAGCCTGCCAGGTTCATGTCGGAGAGCCTGGCGATCGGCTGGTAGTGTACCTCGATCTCATTGCGCTCGATGGCGCGGCGGAGTTCCGATTCCAGCACCATGAGTTCGGCACGGTCATCGACCATTGCAGGATTGAAGAGTTCGACAGCACCTGTGCCACGCCGCCTCGCTTCGTAAAGGGCGACGGCAGCATCCTTCAGCAATCTCTCCGCATCGGGACTGTCGCCCCGGTGCTGGGCAACGCCGATGGAGGCGGTCAGGAAGTATTCCTGGTCCTCGAATTTGACGGGCCTCGCCACGGTTTTAAGCACCGCCTGGGCGAAGGCTTCGACATCGCGCTGGCCCGGCACTTCGTGGAACAGGATGGCGAACTGGTCACCCGGCAGCCGAGCCACCGTGTCCATGGTGCCGGTTTCGGCCTTCAACCTCCGGCCGATGATGGACAGAAGCGCATCGCCTGCATCGCGGCCCATGGCATCGTTCACGAGCTTGAAACGATCCAGATCGACCAGCAGCACGAAGAGGGCGGTCGGGGCACCGGGCTCGACGCCATCGATTGCCCGCTTCAGCCGGTCCACGAAGAGCGCGCGGTTGGGTAGGCCCGTGACCATGTCATAGACCGCGTCCTGCAGCAGGCGCTCCTCGGCGATCTTTGCAGTGGTCACATCGCTCAGCGTGCCGATGCAGCGCGCGGCGCGGAAGCCGCTTCCGGTAATCGAGCGGGCCCGAAGTTCGAACCAGCGGTAGCTTCCATCACCATGGCGAAGCCGGAACTTGCGCTCGATGGGCGCACGGCCGTCCTGCTCTGCCTCCTCGATCGTTGCCATGTAGGCGGAGCGGTCTGCGGGGTGCAGGAGTTCGAGAAACGCCTCGCTCGCGGCTCCTTCGAAAGCGCCCACCGGCTGGGAGAGGGCGCGGGCGATCTCCGGGCTCACGTAAAGCTCACCCTCCTCCGGCTGCCAATCCCACACGAAAGCGCGGGCACCAGCAAGCGAAAGGGCGTGGCGGCCGGCCTCCCGGAAGAAATGGCGCGAGAGGTAGCCTTGCGCAAAGGCGTGATGGGCCAGGACGAAGCCCAGCACTACCAGCAAGATGGCGAGGCCCACCGTCACCACGTTGGAGATCGACGATCCCGGATCGCTGGCCAGTGCCGCAATCGCCGCCAGCAATGTCCAGAGCACGATGGCGCTCCAGCTCAGCACCGCCGTCTCGGCCTTGACCTCACCCTTCCACCACAGCGTCAGGATCAGGACGAAGCCCAGGGCGGCCGTGGCCGCAAACAAGGCGCGGGCAACGGCCGTCGCCAGCAGGGGTTCGGCAAAGCCGTAAATCGGCACGGCGAAGGCAAGTCCCCCCGCAATGAGCAGCAATTGTCCACCGGACTTCGAAATCCGTTGCACGTCGGCCAGCGTTGCGAGCAGCAGAAGCAGGAAGCCTGCCATGACACCTTCGATTACAGCGCGCAGAACCTGAAGGTCGAGGCCGGGAAGTGCAAGTTGCGCCAACGGCGTGTTCAGGTGGCCGGCCTCGAACAGCAGAAACGCCACTGACGCGAGCGTGAAGCCGCCCGCCACGGGAAACAGCGCCCGCGCCCGGAAACCGTATAACGCGAACATGGCAAAGGCGATCAGTACGGAGACGCCGAGAAGAGCACCGCGAAAGAAGGACAGGAAATCCTTATGCACGTCGAAGGCCTGGCGCTGCCAGAGGCTGACGGGAAGAAGCCCGCCCGTCACCTCGAAGGCCACTGCCGCGCTGCCACCGGCTGGCATGGTGAGGAGATAGGCGTTCTCGCCCGGCCCCTGGGAGAGCGGCTCGATCTGGCCATCTCCTGCCAGGGTCACGCCATAGACCCGCGGACCCGCCAGCCGGGCGGGATAGAAGCCGGATCCGGTGAAGCCCTGCTGCGGAATGGCAAGCACTACCGTGTGCAGCTCCGTCGATGAATTGGTGAAGCCTGCCGCCACCCAATTGTGCAAGGGGCCCGGCCCCTGCGCGGCAAGGGTCATCTGAGTACGGATTGCGGTGCGGGCATCAGGCCGTTCAATGGAAATCGAGGGCTGTTCGGTCTGGAGGCCGGCGAGATAGGGCGAAAGGTCCTGGAAGGGATTGGGCTTGGCGATGTCCACCACGTCGATGGCCAGGCCGGGCTGCGCCCAGCCCAGCGCCGCTGCCAGCAACAGGGCAATGAACAGCAGGCTGCGGGCCGGAGGACCAGCCCTGTCTCCTCCCCATTTCATCTGGTTACCTAAGCTGCCCGCGCCCGTCATTGCAAGTGAGGATACACCAGCGGCAACCGCGCGTCAGTCTGAAAGCCTTGCAAAAAGAAGGTGATCGCGCCAATCCCCAGCTATCTTGAGGTAGCCGCGCGCCAGCCCCTCATGCGCAAAGCCGCATTTCCGGAGAAGGCCGATCGAAGCCTGATTATGCGGAAGGCAGGCCGCCTCCACCCGGTGGAGGCCCAGGTGGCGGAACGAGAACTCGAGGATCAGCCTCACACCGGATGTCATGTAGCCCTGGCGCGCAAAGGGCAGGCCGATCCAGTATCCCAGGGTCGCCGTCTGGGCGACGCCACGGCGCACGTTGGACAGGGTCAGCGCACCAACCAGCGTTTCGCCAGCAGCGTCGAAGATGAAATAGGGGTAGGCCACGTCCTCATCGATGTCCCGCCAATATTGCCGGACGCGGGAGCGGAAGGCGGTGCGGGTCAGATCATTGCTGGGCCAGATCGGCTCCCAAGGGGTGAGGAAATCGCGACTTCCCGCCCGCAGGCCCGCCCATTGTTCATAATCACCCATGTCCGGCACCCGGATCATCGCATGGCCGTCCCGCAGGGTGGGCGGCGGGTCAGCGGCGAAGGGGGAGCGGAGGAAAGCCATGGGCCAGTTGGGCGTTAAGTGCGGGCGTTAAACGAAATGCCGGGCGAGTGTATCATATCCCGCCAATTGGCCAATATGGCCGACAGCGCTGAAGGCAGGCTTCTGGCTCCGGAACAGCCTTTCGGCCAGGGCCCGCACCTGCTCGGGCGAGACCGCCTCGATCTTCTGCATCAGCGTGGCGATCGCCGGCACCTGGCCGAAGGCGAGGAACTGGCGCGCGATCTGGTCGGCGCGGGCCGACGCGCTCTCGAGGTTCATGACCAGGCTGGCCTTGAGCTGGGCCTTGGCGCGGTAGACTTCCGCTTCCGTAACCTCACGGGCAACGGACATCATCACTTCGGATGTCAGGTCGAGAAGCTCGTTCGAATGTTCAGGCGAAGTCGCGGCATAAACCCCAACCTGCCCCGCATCCTCGAAGGCGGAGCCGAAGGAGAAGACGCTGTAGCAGAGGCCGCGCTTCTCGCGAACCTCCTGGAACAGCCGGGAAGACATGCCCCCGCCCAGAATGTTGGAGAGCACCTGCAGAACATAGATGTCCGGGTGGCGGTAGCTCGGCGCCTCGAAGGTCAGGACCACATGGGCCTGGTCCAATGGTTTCTCCGCCGTGCAGGCCGTGGGAACGAAGGCCGGCGTCTCGCGCTGCGGCTCATGGCCATGCTCGATCTGGCCAAGAAGCCGCTGGGCTTCGGCGGCAAAGGCCTTGTGGTCAATGTGGCCCGCGGCGGCGACCACGATGCGCGAGCCCCAGTAATTGCGGTTCCGCCAGTCGAGGATCTGCTGGCGGGTCACCGCGCCGATCAGGTCATGCGTGCCGAGGATGGACCGGCCCAGCGGATGCTGGCCGAAGCTTGCGGCCTGGGCGAGGTCGAAAACCAGGTCGTCCGGCTGGTCATGGGCTGCGGCGATTTCCTGCAGGATCACGTCCCGCTCGCGTTCCAGCTCATCCGCATCCAGTTCGGGGGATGTGAAGATGTCGGCCAGAATGTCCAGCGCCATTGCCCAGTCCTGCTTCAGAACGCGGGCATAATAGGTGGTGGTCTCCATGCCCGTCGCGGCATTGATCTCGCCGCCAGCCGATTCGATTTCCTCGGCAATGGCACGGGCCGAACGGCGGGCCGTGCCCTTGAAGGCCATGTGCTCGAGGAAGTGCGCGATGCCGTTTTCGTCCGCCCCCTCGTCCCGCGCTCCGGCTTTCACCCAGATGCCGATCGCGGCCGTTTCCAGGTGGGGCATGTGATGGGTCACGACATGAATGCCGTTGGGAAGACGGGTGATCTCGACACTCATACCAATACTCTAAGCCTCACGCCGTCTGCTGCGATAGGATGAAGTCGCGCACTTGGGCCACATCGTTTGGAAGCACTGTGAACCGTTCTTTGCCAGCCATCAAGTGGGCGAGCCTCGGGGGCAGGCCCGGGCGGATGCCCGAGGCCTTTTCCACCGCATCGGGGAATTTGGCCGGGTGCGCGGTGGCAAGCGTCACCATGGGGCTTGCCGAGGCTTCGGCCCGGCGCGCCACGGCATAGGCAACGGCGGTGTGGGGGTCGAGAAGTTCGCCCGTCTCAGCCAGAGTCTGGCGGATCGTCTCGGCAGTCCCGGCCTCGTCCGTGGCGCCCGAAGCGAATTCGTGGCGGATCTGTTCCAGCTCACGGTCACCAATGGTGAAGGCCCCGGACTGTGCGAGCCCGGACATCAGATGGCGCACAGCGTACGGGTCCCGGCCGTAGACCTCGAACAGCAGCCGCTCGAAATTGCTCGACACCTGAATGTCCATGGACGGGCTGGTCGAGGGCCTCACGCCCTTCTGCTCATAGCGGCCGGACTTCAGCGTGCGGTCCAGAATGTCGTTCACATTCGTGGCAATCAGCAGCCTGTCCACAGGCAGCCCCATGCGCTTGGCCACGAAGCCTGCAAACACATCGCCGAAATTGCCGGTTGGAACGCAGAAGCTCACCTGGCGCGCGGGTGCCCCAAGCGAGAGCCCCGCGGTTACGTAGTAAACCGTCTGCGCCATGATGCGCGCCCAGTTGATGGAGTTGACGCCGGCAAGCCCAACCCTGTCCCGGAAGGCAAGATCGTTGAACAGCGCCTTCACGATCGCCTGGCAATCGTCGAAGTTTCCTTCAATCGCGATGTTGTGGATCGAGGGAGACTCGACCGTCGTCATCTGCCGCCTTTGCACCTCGGAAACCCGCCCGTGCGGGTGCATCATGAAGACGGAGGCGTGGTGCGAGGATTTGAAGGCATCGATTGCGGCCCCGCCCGTATCACCGCTGGTGGCGCCCACGATGGTGGCGCGGGTGCGGCGCTTGGCCAGCGCCCAGTCCATCAGCCGGGCGAGCAACTGCATCGCCACGTCCTTGAAGGCCAGCGTCGGCCCATGGAAAAGCTCAAGGAGCCACTGATTGTCGTCAAGCTGCTTCAAGGGCGCCACGGCCGGGTGGCCGAAACTCGCATAGGCCTCTGAAATCATCCGCTTCAGATCAGCATCGGGAATGGCCCCGCCGATGAAGGGGTGCATGACGGTGAAGGCCACATCTTCATAGCTCCGCCCCTGGAGATGGGTGATCTCCCGGGTCGAGAGTTCGGGCCATTTGGCGGGCACGTAAAGACCGCCATCGCGTGCCAGGCCGGTCAAGAGAACGTCTTCGAAACCGAGTTCCGGGGCCTCGCCCCGGGTCGAAACATAGCGCAAGGCCGTGCCCCCTCAAGGATGTGAGGCTCCTTTAGCCTTGCCCTCGAGAGCCATCAAGCGATGGTTTCCCTCACCTCCGCCGCTGTTTTCGCAGATCGTAGATGTAAACCCCCGAAACGCCGATCAGCGTGAGCGCCAGGCCGAACCAGGTGATGGCATAGCCCAAGTGATTATTGGCGAGATTGGCCTTGGGCTCCTCGGGCCGCGGGAATTCGACCTTCGTGCTTTCAGGCAGCAGCTGCACCACATATGGGAAGGGCTTGAGGCCGGGGGCAAGCGCGCTGGTATCGAGCATCCCCTTCACATCCCACCAGAACCAGAGATTGGCCTTGGGGTCATTCGCCGGGTCGAAATAGCCCGGCCCATGCTTGTAGGTGCGGATCACCCCTTCAATCTCCGTGGGGCCGTCGACCACCTCGAAATGCTCCAGGCGCTGGCCAGGCACGCGCCCGCGGTCGACGATCACGGCCCAGCCGTCATCGCTGATGGCGGGGGTCATGATGGTCCAGCCCTGGCCGCCGTCATAGGTCGAGATCATCTTCTTCCAGGCGTCGTTCTTATATTGGCCAGAGAACCGTACGCGGACGAATTCATCATCCCGGCCATCCGCCGCCATCTGGGCTGCGGTGGAAAGGTCCACCGGGGCTGCGGCCGCATTGGCGGCAAGCTGGGCCAGAAGGCCTTCCTTCCAGTGCAGGCGCTGCACCTGCCACACGCCGAGCCAGAGCAGGATCGCGACCCCCACGAGGGTTGCCAGCACCACCGGCCAGATACGCGGCGGGCGCTCATGCGGCCTCATGAATGGTGGCGCCCTTCATGGGCGTCCGTCTTCCATTGCTGGTTGATGAGGATGCCCTTGGCCGGGCGCAACAGCACCAGTGGAAGAATGACGAGCAGCGGAATTGCGATCAGCACATGCACCCAGAAGGGCGGCTGATAGGCAACCTCGATCCCCAGGATGGAGCCCACACCCACCACGCAGACGAAAAGCATGACGAACCAAGCCGCTCCGTCTCCGCCATCGGCAAATTCATAGGAAAGGCCGCAGCTGGTGCAGGCGGGCGCTACGGTCAGATAGCCGCTGAACAGCTTTCCGCGCCCACAGCGCGGGCACTTTCCTGCAATCCCCGTCTTGAGGGGGGAGAGATCAGGGTAATAGACTTCACTCATAACTGCCTCGAAATACAAACGGCCGCAGCGATGATGCGCTGCGGCCCGAGCTTATCAGAAATCCGGCCGTAAATCAGGCGTCAGTCGTGCGGAATGACCGCACCATGCGAGCCCCAGATATAGATTGCGGCGAACAGGAAGAGCCACACCACGTCCACGAAGTGCCAGTACCATGCGGCGGCCTCGAAACCGAAGTGGCCCTTCGGATTGAAATGGCCGTTGGAGGCCCGGATCAAGCAGACGATCAGGAAGATCGTGCCGATCACCACATGGAAGCCGTGGAAGCCCGTGGCCATGAAGAAGGTCGAGCCATAGATGTTGCCGCCATTGTCGCGGTTGAAGGCGAATGCGGCGTGGCCATATTCATAGGCCTGGACGAAGGTGAAGAGCAGGCCCAGCAGCACCGTGGCGAGAAGCCCCATCTTGAGGCCCTTGCGGTCATTGTTGAGGAGCGCATGGTGCGCCCAGGTGACCGTGGTGCCGGAGGTGAGCAGGATCATGGTGTTGACCAGCGGCAGATGCCAGGGGTCAAGCACCTCGACGCCCTTGGGCGGCCACACGCCGCCCGTTGCGGCATAGCGCGAGGCCTGCATGGCCTCACCGGTGAACAGGCTGGCATCGAAGAAGGCCCAGAACCACGCCACGAAGAACATGACCTCCGAGGCGATGAACATCAGCATGCCATAGCGCATGTGAAGGGAGACCACGCCCGTGTGATCGCCCTTCTGGCCTTCGAGGATCACGTCCCGCCACCACATAAACATGGTGTAGAGCACGCCCGCGAGGCCCAGCAACATCACCGCGGGGTTGGAGCCGTGCATCCAGAGCACCGCGCCCACCGCCAGCACGAAGGCGGAAATAGAGCCAACGAACGGCCACGGGCTGGGGTCGACGAGATGATAGTCGTGGTTCTTTGCGTGCGCGTCAGCCATGTCCACTGCTCCTTAATTCGCGATGCTGCCGGGGGCCGTTGCCGGGCCCTCCGAAACAGCCTTGGGCTTGTCCACCGGGTAGAAGGTATAGGACAAGGTGATTTCCTTGATACCGGACGAATTCGCATCCTCGAGCATGGCCGGGTCGACGAAGAACGACACGGGGAACTCAAGGCTTTCGCCGGGCTTCAGCGTCTGCTCGGTGAAGCAGAAGCACTGGATCTTGTTGAAGTAGGCGCCGGCCTGTTCCGGCGTCACGTTGAACACGGCACTGCCCGTCACCACGCGGCCCGAATTGTTGGTGGCCTTGTAGAAGGCAAGCGTCTGCTCCCCGAACTTGACCTTCACCTGCTCCTGCGCGGGATGAAATGCCCAACCGAGGCTGCCGGAGGTGTTGGCATCAAACTGCACCACCACGGTTCTGTCAGAGACTTTGGCAGGTGCAGCCTCAGCACGCTGTGGCGTTCCGGCAAAACCCGTCGCCTGGCAGAACATGCGGTAGAGCGGCACGGCGGCATAGGACAGCCCCACCATGCCCGCGGCAACACCCGCAGCGAGCACGGCGATACGGATATTCTTGATGGGATTGACTGGCCGCATCAAAGCGCGCGCTCCCCCACCGATCCGCCAAGGCGGACGATGGTGGTGATGAAGAACAGCGCCACGAGGGCCACCAGGATGATGGCAGTGGCGATCGCGCGCTTCCTCCGGCGCGCCATGTCTTCGGGTCCGAAGGGGGAATTGGTCATGGCCTCATTCATCCGAAAACCGGCGCGAAGGGCTGAAGGCCCAAGGCGCGTTCTGCGAGGATGAGCGCGAACACGACGAACAGCCACAGTGTGGAGAAGCCGAAGAGTTTCTTGCAGGCCGTCTCTGCCGCCTGGCCCTCGCGGATGGTGAACACCCGCCAGGCATGCCAGATGAACATGACGCCCAAGCCGATATTGGCCAGCAGATAGAGCCAGCCGACCGTACCGGTGAGGCAAGGCAGCAACGTCACCGGCACCAAGAGCAATGTGTAGAGAAGGATCTGGCGGCGGGTTTCGTCAGGGCCTGCCACCACGGGCAGCATGGGCACACCGGCGTTGGAATAGTCAGCGTTGATCTTCTTCCACAGGGCCAGCGCCCAGAAATGGGGCGGCGTCCAGGTGAAGATGATCAGGAACAGCGCGATGGCGCCAAGGTCGATCGAACCCGTCACCGAAGCCCAGCCCACCATGGGCGGAAAGGCGCCGGCGGCACCGCCGATCACGATGTTCTGGGGCGTCAGCCGCTTTAGCCACATCGTATAGACGGCGATATAGAAGAAGATTGTGAAGGCGAGCAGTGCGCCCGCCAGCACATTAACCATCAGGCCCAGCACCAGCACCGAACCAGCGGCGAGCGTCATGCCGAAGCCCAGCGCTTCGGTGGGGGTGATGGACCCTGCCGGCACCGGGCGCTTGGCAGTGCGCTTCATCATCGCGTCGATGTCGGCGTCATACCACATGTTGAGAGCGCCGGCCGCGCCGGCACCCACGGCAATTGCCAGCAGCGCCACGAAGGCGAGCCAGGGATGGATCGTACCGGGGGCTGCGATCAGCCCCACGAAGGCGGTGAAGATGACGAGCGACATCACGCGCGGCTTGAGCAGCGCGAAATAGTCCCTCACCGTTCCCTGGCCGCCTTCTTGGGCGGCCGGGGCTTCGGCAAACGGGGCGTTGATGTCGCTCATCTGACTTATTGCTTACTTGATGACGGGAAGGGTCGAGAACTGGTGGAACGGCGGCGGAGAGGACAGCGTCCACTCCAGCGTCGTGGCGCCCACGCCCCACGGGTTGTCGGCGGCCTTCTCCTTGCGGGAGAATGCATCGAACAGACCATAGAGGAACACGAGAACGCCGATGGCCGAGAGGTAGGAGCCGTAGGACGACACCATGTTCCAGCCGGCGAACACCTCCGGATAGTCGATGTAGCGGCGCGGCATGCCGGCAAGCCCCAGGAAGTGCTGCGGGAAGAACACCATGTTCACGCCCACGAACATGATCCAGAAGTGGGCCTTGGCGATGGTCTCGCTATACATGTATCCGGTGATCTTCGGGAACCAGAAGTACCAGCCCGCGAAGATCGCGAACACCGCACCCAGCGACAGCACATAGTGGAAATGGGCAACCACATAGTAGGTGTCATGCAGCGAGCGGTCGACGCCGGCATTGGCCAGCACCACGCCCGTAACACCACCCACCGTGAACAGGAAGATGAAGCCCATGGCCCACACCATCGGCGCCTTGAACTCGATGGAACCGCCCCACATGGTGGCGATCCAGGAGAAGATCTTCACACCCGTGGGCACCGCGATGATCATCGTGGCGGCCACGAAATAGGCCTGGGTATCGGCGTCGAGGCCCACCGTATACATGTGGTGCGCCCAGACGATGAAGCCGACAACGCCGATGGCCACCATGGCGTAGGCCATGCCAAGGTAACCGAACACCGGCTTCTTCGAGAAGGTCGAGACGATGTGCGAGATGATGCCGAAACCGGGGAGGATGAGAATGTAGACTTCCGGGTGGCCGAAGAACCAGAACAGATGCTGGAACAGCACCGGGTCTCCGCCCGCGGCCGGCACGAAGAAGGAGGTGCCGAAATTGCGGTCGGTCAGCAGCATGGTGATGGCGCCCGCCAGAACCGGCAACGACAGCAGCAGAAGGAAAACGGTCACCAGAACCGCCCACACGAACAGCGGCATCTTGTGCAGCGTCATGCCGGGGGCACGCATGTTGAAGATCGTGGTGATGAAGTTGATGGCGCCAAGGATCGAGGAGGCACCGGCGATGTGCAGCGCGAGAATGGCGAAGTCCATCGCAGGTCCGGGCTGGCCGGTGGTGGAGAGCGGCGGGTAGATCGTCCAGCCGCCGCCCACGCCATAAGCGCCTGCCGGGCCTTCGACGAACATCGAGATCAGCAGCAGGGCGAGTGCGGGGGGAAGCAGCCAGAAGGAAATGTTGTTCATGCGCGGGAACGCCATGTCGGGTGCTCCGATCATCAGCGGCACGAACCAGTTGCCGAATCCGCCGATCATCGCGGGCATGACCATGAAGAAGATCATGAGAAGGCCGTGGGCCGTCACGAACACATTGTACATGTGCTTGCCGGCATCGACTGCGGCGTCAGCCGGGGTGCCATAAACCATGGAGGCGAGGCCCTGGAAATACTGGATGCCGGGCTCCGACAATTCCATGCGCATCACGATCGAAAGGATGCCGCCGATCACGCCGGCCACGATCGCGAAATACAAGTACATCGTGCCGATGTCCTTGTGATTGGTGGAATAGACATAGCGCTTCCAGCCGGTCGGGTGACCGTGGTCTTCATGCGCAGTCGTTGCGTGTGCCATTCTAATCTGCCTCGTTCCCAATTACTTCTGAGCCAGCTTGCCGTTTGCGGCTTCTGCACTGGCGAGATATTTGTTTGCGGCGTCGAGACCGGCGGTCAGCTGCGTCTTGGCCCAGGTGTCAAACACCTGCTGGGACACGGCATGCACCTCGATCGGCATGAAGGCATGGTCCTTGCCGCAGAGCTCCGAGCACTGGCCGTAGAACACGCCCTCACGCTCGGCGTGGAACCAGTCCTGGTTCAGACGGCCGGGAATGGCGTCGATCTTCATGCCGAACTGCGGGATCGTCCAGGAATGGATGATGCCATCGGGGTCGGACGTCACGATCAGCTTCACGGTCTTGTTGACCGGCACCACCACCGGATTGTCCGTCTTCAGCAGATAGGGCACGCCTGCCGTCTTGGCGGTTGCCATATCGCGCGCATTGTCGTCGAGCGTGGCGGTGAAGGAGACCTTGGCGGATCCATCGTCATTGACGCCAAGATCCGGATACTCATAGGTCCAGTTCCAACCCGGATTGCCGATGATCTTGATGGTCATGTCGGAGGCGGGAATGTCCCGCTGCAGATAGAGCAGGCGGAAGGACGGAACGGCAATCACCACCAGGATCAGGATCGGAAGCACGGTCCACAGCACTTCGACCAGCGTGTTGTGCGTGGTGCGCGAGGGGACTGGATTGGCCTTGGCGTTGAACTTGACCGACACATAGATCAGCAGGGCCAGCACCAAGAGCACGATTGCCGTGATGATCGGCAGCAGCAGGCCGTTATGGAAAGCGTGGATCGCGTTCATCGAGGGGGAGGCTGCCGGCTGGAGATTCATCTGCCAGGGTTGCGCATAGCCTTCGATCGCATGCGCCGCTGGGCTCACCGCGAAACCTGCCCCTAGGGCAAGAACTGCCGACACCGTGTTGCGAAACTTCATCGTACCCTCTCTCATCAAGACCTTGCGTCAATGCGCAAGGCGGCGGGGGCCATAGCTGTCCCGTGGAGGCCCCCGCTCCAACGGCCGATTGTGAACCACATTCGAAGGCCCATCGCAACTTGGGCAGGCGCGGCAAAACGTCGTGCCGGGCGCCCTTGCGCGGGCAATCGGAATTCTGCCCCAATTGCTGCCCAAACCGCCCGGCGGCAAACGCTGCTCGAGACAGTCAAGGACTGTGAAAGCGGGTTGTCTAAGCCAACTTGCGGCGCTAAACCCGCCGAATCGGGAACCAGAAGGTAAACCTACGTGCGAATCAACATGAAGCCGGGCCGCCTGCTCGCCCTCACCTCCCTTGGTATCGCGCTGAGCCTCGGGTTGGGGGGCATCGCGGCCGCCCAGGACACAACCGAAACGCAGCAGCAGCAGCCGCAGTTTGGTCCGCGCGCCAAACAGGGCAATCAGCCGCAGGGCCAGCCCGCCCAGGGCGGTCCTGCTCCCAAGATCGATCTCGTGGCCGAAAACGGCAAGTGGAAGGTCCAGTGCGAGTCGGCTCCTGCCGCCGAGGGCCAGCCGGCAGCGCGCCAGTGCGGCATGATCCAGGCCACGCAGAGCGAAAAGAACCCCAAGGCCTCCCTCACCCTGGTGATGGTGAAGCAGGTGCAGGGCGACAAGAGCATGATCAACATGCGCGTCATCGCTCCCATCGGCGTGTTCCTGCCCACGGGCGTTGCCCTCGAAATCGATGGCGCCGCAGTTGGCCGCGTGCCCTTCACCCGCTGCATGCCGCAGGTCTGCATGGCCTTTGCCGAAGCAACGCCCGATACGCTGGCCAAGCTCAAGAAGGGCAAGGAAGCCAATTTCATCATTTATGAAGCGCCCGGCGTCGGCCTTCCCATGAAGCTTTCGCTTGAAGGCTTCTCGGCTTCGCTGGCAGCTCTCGAAAAGAACTGACCCTTCGCCAAACTTCATCCTGAAAAGGGCCGCTCCGATGAGCGGCCCTTTTCATTTGGCGCAATGGCGCTGGCAGAATGGCAGCTGCTCACCTATCTTGAGGTTTGCCCGTTTCCTTCTTCAGAGGTGTTCCCCGTGACGCGTGCCCCCGCATCGCTCTTCGATTCCGCCGATTTCAGCCGCGCCCGTGCGGAAGCCATCGTGTCTGAAACCCTCCATGGCGCTGACGACGGCGAGCTGTTCGTCGAGAAGCGCCAGACGGAAAATCTGGTCTGGGACGATGGCAAGCTGCGCTCTGCGAGCTTCGATGAATCCCAGGGCTTCGGCCTCCGCGCCGTGCGGGGTGAAACGGCAGCCTATGCCCACGCCACGGATCTGTCGATTTCGGCCCTGAGCCGCGCCGCAGAGGTCTGCCGCACGGTTGCGAGCGGCGGCGAGGCGGTGAACGCCGTGGCGCCCGAACGCACCAACGCCAGGCTCTACGCCGATACCAACCCGTCCGAGGCCATGGGCTTTTCGGAGAAGATCGCGCTCCTCCAGAAGGTCGATGCCTATGCTCGCGGCCTTGACCCGCGGGTGCGCCAGGTCTCGGTTTCGCTTGCCGCAGACTGGCAGGCGATCGAGATCCTGCGCGGAGACGGCGCCAGCTACCGCGATGTGCGCCCGCTCGTCCGCTTCAACGTGTCCGTCGTCTCGTCTGACGGCAAGGAACAGGGCCAGGGCAGCCATGGGCTCGGCGGCCGCGGCGAGCCCCTGTCCTATGTGACTGAGGACATCTGGATGGCAGCGGCGCGCGAAGCGCTGCGCCAGAGCCTGGTTTCGCTGGAGGCGCGTCCGGCACCTGCGGGCGAAATGGATGTGCTGCTGGGGCCCGGCTGGCCCGGCATTCTGCTCCATGAAGCGGTGGGCCATGGCCTTGAGGGCGATTTCCACCGCAAGAAGACCTCCGTCTTCACCGGCATGCTGGGAAGCCGTGTTGCTTCAAAGGGCGTCACCATCGTCGATGATGGCACCATCCCCAACAGGCGCGGCTCCATCACCATCGATGATGAGGGAACCCCCTCCCATTCAACAACGCTGATCGAAGACGGCGTGCTCGTGGGCCTGATGCAGGACCGGATGAATGCCAGGCTTTTGGGCGTTGCCCCCACCGGCAATGGCCGCCGCCAGTCCTATGCGCATGCGCCCATGCCGCGCATGACCAACACCTACATGCTTTCGGGCGACAAGCACCCGGAGGAGATCCAGCGATCGATCAAGCGCGGGCTCTTTGCCAAGTCCTTCGGCGGCGGCCAGGTGGACATCACCTCAGGCAAATTCGTGTTCTCCTGCACCGAGGCCTATCTGATCGAGGACGGACGCATCACCATGCCGGTCAAGGGCGCAACGCTCATCGGGGCAGGTGCAGATGCGCTCACACGCATCTCCATGATCGGCAATGACATGGCGTTGGACCCCGGTGTGGGCACCTGCGGCAAGCAGGGCCAGGGCGTCCCCGTGGGAGTGGGCCAGCCCAGCCTCCGCATCGACCGGCTGACGGTCGGCGGCACGGCTGCTGCATAGGACTTCATGAAGCCCGAAACCGTCATCTTCGACATGGACGACGTGCTGTGCCGCTATGATCTGGGGCGGCGGCTCCGGGCACTGGCACGGATCACGGGCAAGACCCCGCGGGACATCCGGGCCGCAATCTGGGACTCCGGCTTCGAAGATGTGGCCGATACGGGGGGCTACCCCGATCCTGAAACCTATCTCGCCGAATTCGGCCAGCGCATCGGCTACCCGATCACCCGGGCCCAATGGGTGGAGGCGCGGCGAGAGGCCATGCAGCCCTGGCCCGACATGCTGGCGCTTGCCGCCCGGATCGGCGCCGAGGCCAGGCTTGCGATCTACAGCAACAATGGCCCGCTTACCAAAGTCACGCTGCCCGAACTCTTTCCCGGCCTCTGCGATGTCTTCGGCGAGCATTACCATTCCTATGAATTCGGCACCAAAAAGCCGGACCCTGCAAGCTTCGGCAAACTCATGGCGCGTATGGGAACAGACCCGGCGCGCTGCTGGTTCATCGACGACAAGCGCTCGAACGTGATCGGCGCGCGCATGGCGGGGCTCAAGGGCCACCATTTCCGCAGCCGGGACAAGCTGCTGCCCGAGGTCCGCGCCTTGGGATTTGAGGCATGAGCGCGCCCGCGGGCGCCATGCGCGAGGCCCCCTTCGTCACGGGCTCCACCATGCGCCATGTGGTGGTGATGACGCTGACCGGTGCCGTGGGCCTCATGGCGCTGTTCATGGTCGATCTGATCGACCTGTTCTTCCTCTCGCTCTTGAATGAAACAGCGGTGACGGCAGCGATCGGCTATGCCGGCACCATCGTCTTCGCCAATCTCTCGGTTTCGATTGGCTCCGGAATTGCCGCGGCGGCTCTTGTGGCGCGCAATGTGGGCGCAGGAGACATGGACAGGGCGCGCCAGTTCGCCACCAGCGCGCTGATGTTCTCGCTCCTCACGGCGGCGGTCATCACCCTCCTCATCAATCTGGGTTCGGGCAGCGTGCTCACGCTTCTTGGTGCACACGGCGAGGCCAAGCGGCTGGCGCAGCTCTTTATCTGGACCATGTCTCCTGGCTATGTGCTGATTGCAGGCGCCATCTGCTGCTCCTTCATTTTGCGGGGCCTGGGCGATGCGAAGCGCGCCATGTACATCACGCTGTCAACCGCCATCGTCACGGCCTGCGCGGACCCGGTCTTCATTTTCGGCTTCAAGCTCGGCATCCAGGGTGCGGCGGCGGCCACGGTGCTGGGCTATATCGTGTCCTTCGCCATCGGCCTCCACGGCGTGGTGAGGGTCCACCGCTTCATCAACCCGATGCGGTTCGGCGGCCTCCGGCGGGACTTCTGGCCGCTGTGGGGCATCGCCTTTCCGGCAATCCTCACCCAGCTGGCCCAGCCCTTCGCCAATGCGTATATCACCTATGAAATCGCGCCTTTCGGGGATGAGGCGGTAGCGGGCTTTGCCATTGTCGGGCGGCTGGTGCCGGTTGCCTTTGGCATCATCTTCTCGCTCGCAGGCTCGGTGGGGCCGATCATCGGCCAGAACTATGGCGCCAAGCGTCATGACCGCGTGCGGAAGGCGCTGACGGACGGGCTCCTGTTCTCCGGCGTCTATACGTTGATCACCTCCCTCATCCTCTTCCTGTTCCGCCACCAAGTGGCGGAGGCTTTCAACGCGGCGGGCCGCACGGTCGATATCGTCGTCTTCTTCTGCACCTTCATCGGCATCAGCTGGGCCTTTGCCGGCGGGCAATTCGTGGCCAACGCCGCCTTCAACAATCTGGGCAGGCCCAAGCTGTCCACCTGGTTCAACTGGGGCAAGGCCACGCTCGGCACGGTGCCGTTTGCCCTGGTCGGCGCCAGGCTCGGCGGCCCCGAAGGCCTCATCGCGGGAACGGCGCTGGGCTCCGTCATCTTCGGTATTGCATCGGTCATCGCCGCCTATAGGATCGTCCGGAGAAGCGAAATCGGAGTTGCGCGGTGAGCCTCACAAGCATGCTGGAGCAGGCCCAGGGCGGCCGGTTCTTCGCCGCCATCGCGGCAAGCCTCGATCTTGACGAAACCCAGACCCGCAAGGCCATGGGAAAGCTCTGCCCGGTCATTGCGGAGCGCCTTCACCAGCGCGCAGGCCAGGACGAAAATCTGTTCCAGTCCCTGCTGGACCTCATTGCCGACAATGCCGGCGGGTCGCTGCTGGAGGACAGGGATGCGATGGTGGGGCCGGAAGCCATTGCCGACGGCAACGCCATTTTGGAGGATGTGTTCGGCTCCAGAACCGATGCCATGGCGTCCCTCCGCGCGGCGGATGAGACGATCCCCGAACGGGAGCTGAGCAAGCTCGCCCCCATCTCGGCCACGGCGGTGGTGGCAGCCCTTGCCCAGTCCAACAAGCCGATGGGGCTGGCGGCGGCCCAGCAGAAGACAGCTGGCAGCGGCTTCTTCGGCGCGCTCATCAGCGCCATCATCGCCGGTATCGTGACCGCGCTCAGCCGGAAGCTTTCGGCCACCACCCGAAGGCGGCGCACCACCGGCTACGCGAGAAGCCGCAGCGGCAGGCGTGCCCCGGCAAGCCGAAGCCGCACCACCCGCAGGACGAAAACCGCGAATGTCTCGGTTGAAGACGTCTTCCGCGATATTCTCGGCAAGCTCGGCAAATAGCCCGTCAAATTTTCCGCCGGCGCTTGGCCGCACGTTCTTCGAGGGCGAGTGCTGCATTGACGGACAGCGGCAAGCCTGCCGCCCACTGCACTTCCTCGCGCGTCACGCCAATGTCGTGCAGCAGGAAATCATCCAGCGTATCGAGCCTGGCGAAGGCGCGGCGGGCCCGCCAATTGGCGATCAGGCGCCACAGAAGCGAAAACGATCCGACGGCTTCGGCGGACTGGGCGCGGCTCAGGGCATAGTCTCTCATGGCAAATCCTCCTCATCAGCGGGGAAGACCATTCCTCCCCGCATTTTCCGCCTCCCGGGCGGACGCTGCCGTGTGCGATGAAGAGATAATGCAGAACCCCCATTGATTTATCCAACGAATGTATTTTATGATATCCATCACCAAAACTGATGGGTTATCGCCATGATCCCGAATCTCGATATTGACCTGCTGAAGACCTTCCTGGCCATCTCGGACACCGGCAGTTTCACCCGGGCCGCCGAGGAGGTGAACAAAACCCAGTCCGCCGTTTCCATGCAGATGAAACGGCTGGAGGAGTTGCTGGGCCGCCCCCTCTTCGCGCGCGATGGCCGGGCCAGCCGCTTCACGCCGGATGGCGAGAGGCTGATCGAATATGCCAGGCGCCTCGTCTCACTCAATGATGAAGCCGTGGCAACGTTCCAGCGGCCTGAGCTCACCGGCACCGTGCGCTTCGGCACGCCGGATGATTATGCAGACCGATTCCTGCCCGAAATCCTCGCCCGCTTCGCCAGAACCCACCCGCTGGTGACGGTTGATGTCGATTGCCTCAACACCTCCGTCCTGTTCGAACGCACCAAGCGCGGCGAGATGGACCTGGCGCTGGTCACCTTCGGCTGCAACGTCTCAACCGATGAGCCGGTGCGGCATGAGCCCCTCGTCTGGGTGGCTTCCGCCCGCCATTCAACCCATCTGCTGGAGGTTCTGCCGCTCGCGGTCTCCCATGGCGGCTGCGAGTGGCGGAGCACGGTTCTCACCGCACTCGAGAAGATGAACCGCAAGTTCCGGATTGCCTATTCGAGCCCGAATTCCAATGCCGTCAACGCCGCCGTGCAGTCCGGCCTCGCTGTGGGTGCTGTGCCCGAACTCTGCGTCAGGCCCGGCATGCGCGTCCTCACCGAGAAGGACGGCTTCCCCTCCCTCGGCTCCTTCGAGATCGGCCTGATGCGCAAACCCGGCCGCTCAAGCTCGGCCGTGGATGCCCTCGCCCGCCACGTGACCGAAAGCCTGGGCAACATCACGCCGGGAATGATGGCGGCGGAGTAGGGTTCTGATTGTTTTCCCTTCTTCCGCCGGCGCAGCCGATGGGAGAAGGGAACTTGAACGTCAGTAAGCAAAATCGCGGAACACGCGGCGGACATCCCCGTGCCAGGGGCCATTGTACAGTTCGAGCAGATGTTCGGCTGCGGTCTTTCCCGTCGCGGCAATCTCGTCCAGCGGGTCGAGGAAGGCGGACTCGGTCCGGCCCTTGCAGCCATGAAGCGCGCGCGCTTCGAGGCCCTGGCGGGCCAGCGCCAGCACCTCTTTCGCCAGCTCCTGAAGCTTGCGCCCGCGGATCACCGCATGGAGCGCCTGTTTCGGCACATCGTCGCGCAGTTGCTGGCGCTCCTCCACCGTCCAGTCCTTGACGAGGTCCCACGCCGCATCGAGCGAGGGCTGGTGATAGAGAAGCCCCACCCACAGCGCGGGAAGCGCGCAAAGCCTGCGCCATGGGCCTGAATCAGCACCGCGCATTTCGAGATATTTCTTGAGCCGCACTTCCGGGAAGATGGTGGTCAGGTGATCGGCCCAATCCTTCAGCACCGGCTTTTCGCCCGGCAATTGCGGCAGTCGGCCGTCCAAAAAGGCGCGGAAGCTTTCACCCGCCGTGTTGATGTACTGGCCATCGCGCATCACGAAATACATCGGCACATCGAGCGCGTAATCGACATATTGCTCGAAGCCGAAGCCCGGTTCGAAGGCGAAGGGCAGCATGCCGG
The DNA here is from genome assembly GCF_965227715.1 of Aestuariivirga sp. Classification (GTDB taxonomy): domain Bacteria; phylum Pseudomonadota; class Alphaproteobacteria; order Rhizobiales; family Aestuariivirgaceae; genus Aestuariivirga. The sequence continues at coordinate 1,907,006 of NZ_OZ245771.1, forward strand.
AGCGCTGATTGTCCGTATCGCGCCAGACTTCGGAGCGATAGGACAGAAATCCGTTTGGCTTCCCATCGAGGAACGGCGAATTGGCGAACAGCGCCGTGGCCACCGGCTGCAGCGCCAGCGAAACGCGCAGCTTCTGCACCATGTCCGCTTCCGAGGCGAAATCGAGGTTCACCTGAACCGTGCAGGTGCGGAACATCATGTCCCGGCCAAGGCTTCCGACCTTGTCCATATAGGGCGCCATGATGCCGTAGCGGCCCTTGGGCATCACCGGCGTTTCCGCCCTGCTCCACAAGGGCGAGGCGCCAAGCCCCAAGAATCCGATGCCCAGTCTGTCACCGACTTCGCGCACCTGCGTTAAGTGCTCATGCACCTCCTCGCAAGTGTCATGCACGGAATTGACGAGCCCGCCCGACAGTTCGAACTGACCGCCCGGCTCCAGCGACACGTTCCCTAAGCCATTGGGGTCAGACAGCGCGATGATGTTCTCGCCCTCATAGACGCCGGTCCAGCCATACCGCTCTTTCAGGCCATCGAGCAGCGCCTTGATGGAGCGGGGGCCGTGATAGGGCACGGGCGCCAGCGTATCGGTGAGGAACGGGAATTTCTCGTGCTCCGTGCCGATCCGCCACTGGTCCTTTGGCTTTCCGCCCGAGGCCAGCTCCGCAATGAGCTGGGCCTTGTTTTCGATCGGCATGCGCGCCTTAGGCGTGTCGGGGGTGGGTCCGCTCACGGGATGGTTCCTGTCAAAATTGTGTCAAGGGATGTAGGCGGCTGCCCTGAAACGGGCAAGACAAAGATTTGGCGCTTCCCTTATGCCGAATTGCCGTGCCAATCGCCCAGCACGGCCTGAATCATGGTCAAGGCCGCGACCGCTGCGGTATCCGCCCGCATGATGCGGGGCCCAAGTGAAATTGCCGTGACAAAGCTGTGTGATTTGAGCAGCCGTTTCTCCTCCTCCGTGAACCCGCCCTCCGGTCCGATGATGACGGCGGCAGGGGCACTCAGCGGCTTCAGCGCCAACAGCGGATCGGCAATCCCAGCGGTTTCATCACAATAGACCAGCGCGCGATTTTGCTCCCACTCCAGTAGCAGCCGCGGCAGCTTCACGGGCTCCATCACGTCCGGAACGAACACCAGATTGCACTGCTCGGCTGCCTCGATCACATTGGCCTTCATGCGCTCGAGATTGACGCGCTCGGCAATGGTCCGCTGGGTGATGACGGGGCGAAGCCGTCTCACCCCCAGCTCTGTTGCCTTCTGCACCACATAATCGAGCCGCGCATGTTTGAGGGGTGCAAAACAATAGTCGATGTCGGGCGGCGGGGTCACGGCGGACAGCTGGCGCTCGCAGCGCAGGGCCGCACCCTTCTTGCTGACGTCCGTCAGATAGGACAGCCACTCGCCGTCACGCGCATTGAACACATGGACGGGGTCTCCGGGGCCAAGCCTGAGAACGCCCGTCAGATAATGGGCCTGTTCGCGTGCAAGTGGGATTTCCCGCTGATGTGCGAGGTCGGACTCGAGGTGGAGGCGAGGGGTGGTCTTCATGGCAGAGCTGATGTACACCGCGCCCATGATTGAAGCCAGCCGCCCCGCAAATGCGCAAGCCGGCCGCGTTGCCGACGCGCTGCCGGACCATTGGGCGGACCGGGTGCTGCCCAAGGCCCTGAGGCCCTATGCGCGGCTCATGCGGCTCGAACGGCCAATCGGCTGGTGGCTGCTGCTGTTGCCCTGCTGGTGGGGCCTGGCGCTGGGCCAGATCGCACTGGGCGGCGGGCTGCCGAACCTCGTCTATGTGGCTCTGTTCTTCGTGGGCGCCGTGCTCATGCGCGGGGCGGGCTGCACGCTCAACGACATTGCGGACCGGAATTACGATGGGCTGGTGGAGCGCACCAGACTCCGGCCCATTCCCGCAGGACAGGTGAGCGTCAGGCGGGCCTTTCTCTTCCTCGTGGCGCTCAGCCTCGGCGGGCTCGCGGTGCTTCTTCAGTTCAACTGGTTCACAGTGTTCTTAGGCGCGGCCTCGCTTCTGATCGTGGCGGTCTACCCCTTCATGAAGCGCATCACCTATTGGCCTCAGGGCGTGCTGGGGCTGGCCTTCAACTGGGGGGCTCTGGTGGGCTGGGCCTCGCTCCACGGCGGCCTCTCCGCTGCACCCCTGCTGCTCTACGCGGGCGGCATCTGCTGGACACTCGCCTATGACACGATCTACGCCCACCAGGACAAGGAGGATGACGCGCTGATCGGCGTCAAGTCCACCGCGCTCAAATTCGGCGATCGCTCAATCTGGTGGCTGGGCCTGTTCTTCACCCTGGCGCTCGTCTTCATCGATGCGGCGGTGTGGCTGGCCCATGGCAGCATCATCGCGCATGTGGGTCTTGCGGGTGCGGCCCTTCAGGCGGCCTGGCAGCTTTCGCGCTTTGATCCCGCCAATTCGCAGCGCTGCCTTGAACTTTTCAGATCAAACCGCATATTTGGCCTCATCATCACCTTCGGCTTCCTCCTGGATTCACTCCTCACATGACTGACGAACTCCTCTCGCTCGCAAGCGAAGCCGTTTCACATGCGCTTAAACTCGGCGCCGATGCGGTGCACGCCGTTGCCGCAGATGGCCGCTCCACGGAAATTGCCATTCTCGACGGCAAGATCGAGAAGGTTGAGCAATCGGAAGCGCGTGACATCAGCCTCAAAGTCTATGCGGGGAAATCCTCCGCCTCGATTTCGGGAAGCGTGCTGACCAGAGAGGCCATCCACCGCCTGGCCGAAACCGCGCTCAACATGGCACGGCTCGCGCCGCCTGATCCTTTTGCCGGCATTGCCGATCCGGGGCAGATCGCCACGGTGATCCCGGAACTCGATCTCGCCGCCAATGACTTGCCCGATCCACAAGCGCTGGAAGAGCTTGCCCGCCGTGCGGAAGCATCGGGGCTCGCCGTTCCGGGCGTCACCAAATCCGCGGGTGCTGGCGCGTCGCGCAGTGAAACCTCGGTCGGTGTCGTCATTTCGAACGGTTTCGCGCAAGGCTACCGGCGCACCGGTGTGGGCCTCTCGATGTCGGCAATCGCCGGTGAAGGCCTCGGCATGCAGCGCGACTACGATTACACCTCCGCCATCCACTTCGTGGACCTCAGGGACCCGGAAACCATTGGCCGCAGCGCCGGCGAGCGCGCGGTGAAGCGCGTCAACCCGCGCAAGGTGAAGTCGCAATCCGTACCGGTGATCTATGACCGGCGCGTAGCCTCCGGGCTCATCGGCCATCTGCTCGGCGCCATCAATGGCGCGGCCATCGCGCGCGGCACTTCGTTCCTGAAGGAGTCCCTGGGCCAGCAGGTCTTCGGCTCTCATATTTCCATCATCGAAGACCCGCACATGCTGCGGGGGATGGGCTCCCGCCCCTTCGATGGCGAGGGGCTTGGCTGCACCCGGAGGGCGCTGATCGAGAACGGTGTTCTCTCCGGCTGGATCCTGGATTTGCGCTCGGCCCGGCAGCTGGGCCTTGCCCCCACGGGCCAAGGCTCGCGCGGCGGGCCCTCCACCTCCAACGTCTTCCTGCCCGCCGGCGCGCAATCGCCGGAGGAGCAGATCAAGGCGATCTCCCAGGGCCTCTATGTGACGGAGCTCATCGGCTCCTCCGTCAACACGGTGACGGGCGATTACAGCCGCGGCGCTTCGGGCTACTGGATCGAAAATGGCGAGCTGACGTTTCCGGTCAGCGAGATCACCATTGCCGGAAACCTGAAGGACATGTTCAAGACCATTGTGCCCGCCAGCAATCTCGAATTCCGCGCCTCGGTCAATGCGCCCAACTGCCTGGTCGAAGGCCTGACCATTGCCGGTGTCTGACGCGCTCAAGGAAGACGCCGCGCTGCTTTTCGAGGCCGTCCGCGAGGCGGGAGAACTCGGCCGATCCCTCACCCGCCGCAGCGATCTCCAGCGCTGGACCAAGCCCGATGGCTCGGAGGTGACCGAAGGCGATCTCGCCATCAACGTCTTCTTCGAGGAGCGGCTGAAGGCGGTAAGGCCGGGCTACGGCTGGCTTTCCGAGGAAACGCCGGATGATCCGGCAGAGCGCATGAAGCAGGACAGGCTCTGGATCATCGACCCCATAGACGGCACCCGCGCCTTCATCGAAGGCCGCCAGGAATGGTGTGTGGCGGTGGCCCTCGCCGTATCTGGCCGGCCTGTGCTCGCGGCGGTCTACCGCCCGATGCGCGATGAGTTCTATTCGGCAATCGCCGGCGAAGGCGCGCTCCTCAATGGCAGCGCGCTGGAAATCCCCGATTCGGGCTCGCTTGAAGGCGCGAATATTGCGGGAAACCGCAAGGCGCTGGCCAGCCTCTCCCACCATGGCATCGCGGCCGATCCCAGTGGGTCACTGCCGCTGCAGCTTCGCCTCGCCTATGTTGCGGCCGGGAGGCTCGACGGCGCGGTGTCGGCCGGAAAGCGCAATGACTGGGACCTGGCCGCGGGCGAATTGCTCGTGATCGAAGCAGGCGGTGCCGTTTCCGGCATTTCCGGAGAAGGATACATTTACAACAAGCCCGACCCGTGGCAGCAAGGCCTCGTTGCTGCAGGTGCGAAGCGCCATGCGGCGCTCATCAATGCCCTGAGGATGACATGACGACAGCCGCCGCCAAGCCCGACACCCAGCTTCTTCACCTCGTTTTCGGTGGCGAGCTCGATGACGTCAGTTCGGTGACCTTCCGGGACCTCCACAAGCTCGATGTGGTGGGCTTCTACCCGAACTATGCCGAGGCCTATAATGCCTGGCTGGGCAAAGCGCGGGAAACGCTGGACAACGCCCAGATGCGCTATTTCATCGTCCATCTGCACCGCCTGCTGGATCCTTCGAAGCCCGGCAGTTAAGATGGGCGTGACCGCGCCCTCCAATCTCCGCGCCATCCTCGCGATGGTGATTGCGATGGGCGTGTTCGTCACGTCTGACAGCTGCATGAAGCTGGCGCTGCAGAACGCGCCGCTGTTCGAACTCATGCTCATGCGCGGCATCGCCTCGGTGACGATCTGCTTCACCCTCATTCTTGCCATGGGCCAGTTCGCGCATCTGCCGCGCATGTTCGATAAATGGCTCGTGGGCCGCGGCGTCCTTGAAGTGGTGGCCAATCTCTCCTTCACCTCGGCGCTCGCCTTCATCGCCATCGCCGATCTCACAGCCATTGCCCAAACCTGCCCGCTTTTCGTGCTGCTGGGCGCCTGGGCTTTCCGCAGCGAAAAGCTGGGGCTCATGCGCCTGTTTCTCGTGCTGCTGGGGATTGTGGGCGCCCTTCTGGTGGCCCAGCCCGGCACAGGGGCCGTCTCGGCCATGGCGGGCCTCGCCTTCATCACCGCGATTGCATCCGCCGCGCGGGACCTGATGACGCCCAATGTGCCGCGCGGCATGCCGCCGCTGGTCGCCACCTTCACGGTGCTCGTGCTGCTGGCGCTGACGGGCCTCATCGGCATGCTCATCTTCGAAACGCCGGTCATGCCCGGCACGCGTGACATTCTGCTGATGGCGCTGGCCGGTGCCACCGGTGTTGCCGGCCACTTCCTGCTCTACATGACCTATAGGATCGGCGAAGCCCGCACCGTTGCGCCCTTCATGTACACGCTCACGATCTGGGCCGTGCTCTCAGGCCTCATCCTGTTCGGCGACGTGCCCAACACGCTCGCGGTCTCCGGCATGGTGCTGGTGGCGCTCGCCGGCCTCGCCATCATCTGGCTGGACGGGCGGCAGCGGAAGCAGAATGCACGGCTCGCGGCTTAAGGCGCCGCGCCCACAAACCAGCTCGAATCAGATCCGCCCTTCTGCCTGCAGCCTGCCCAACGGGAAGGCGGTGATGGGATCTTCAGCTTCCAGGCGCTTCAGCGCGGCGGCGCAATCGGCCTTCATCTGGGTGACCAGTTCGTCGATTGAGGAGAACCGCTTGTCGGGGCGGATCAGGTCAACGAACTCCACGAACACCTGGTGCCCGTAGAGATCGCCCTCGAAACCGATCAGATAGACCTCGAGAAAGGTGCGGCCCGTGTCGAAGGTGGGCCGGTCACCGAAATAGCCTGCCCCCGCCCAAATGGGCGCGCCCTGCACGTCCGCATCACGCACCCGCACGGCATAGATGCCGCGGACCGGGTCTGCCCCTTTCTCCAGCACGATGTTGAGCGTGGGAAAGCCGATCGTCCGCCCCCGCTGGTCGCCCTTCACAACTTCGCCCAGCACCGTCCAGTGATAGCCCAGGTCGCGCGCGGCGGCGGTCACATGGCCGTGGCGCAGCGCCTGGCGGATGGCGCTCGACGAGAAGGGCGAATGCTGGTCGCCCTCATCCGTCACCTGCTCCACGATGGTAACACCGAAGCCCAGCTTCTGGCCCAGCTCCGCCATGATGGCGGGGCTCCCCTTCCGGCCCTTGCCGAAGTGGAAATCATAGCCCATCACCACATGCGCAGCCTGAAGCCCCTCCACCAGATGGCGGATCACGAAGTCTTCGGGGGACAATTCAGAGAGGTCCCGGTCAAAGGGCAGAACGGCCATGAAGGAAGCGCCCAGCGCCGCCAGAAGCCGCGCCTTCAGCGCTTCGGGTGTCAGCCGGAACACCGGCTCATCCGGCCGGAAAAAGCTCCGGGGGTGCGGCTCGAAGCTCAGCACGCCCCAGGGGCGGCCAAGCTTCACGCTCTCCGCCTCCGCAACGGCAAGCAGCGTCTGGTGCCCGCGGTGGAGGCCATCGAAATTGCCGATGGCCACGACGCCGCCCCGGCACATGTCAGGAACGGGCTGGTGGCCCGTGATCAGTTGCATTCCAGTTCCTTCGTCAAGCCCATCCAAGGTCATGGACGGTTGCCACGATGCGGGCATGGGGCACGGCTTCTAGCACCTGCGCCTCCACCACGTGGAGCCCCTCGCTCGCATCGGTCACCCCTTCTGCAACAAGAAGGGCGTCAAGGCCATAGTCCGCAGCACCGCGGATATCTGTCTCGGGCCCATCACCGATTGCCAGCACCTCCGCGCGGTCAATCTCCCGCCCGGTGATGCGCGAGGCTTCGGCCAGCGCCAGGTCATAGATCGGCGCGAAGGGCTTTCCCGCCATCAGCACCTCGCCGCCCCGCGAGGCATAAAGCTCGGCGAGCTTTCCCGCGCACCACAGGATGCGGTCACCCTTCTTCACGATCTTGTCCGGATTGGCACAGATCATGGTGAGACCCCGCTGCTTCATCTCATCCAGCAGCCCGTCATAGTCTTCGAGGCGGTCATTCAGGTCGTCGAACAGCCCGGTGCAAAGCACCGCCCTGGCTTCCCCGATCTCCACCCGCTCGACGCCCGTTCCCGCGTAAATCGAATGGTCGCGCGCAGCGCCTAAGTGAAACACGCGGCCACCACCATGGAGCCGCATCAGAACCTGGGTCACGTCACCGGAGGTGACGATCGCATCATGGCTCTCCGGATCGACGCCAATCTCGCGCAATTGCGCTTCAACACCCAAATGGCTGCGCGGCGAGTTGGTGACGAGGATGACGGCGCCGCCTTCGGCACGGTGGCGCTTCAGCGCGGCAATGGTGATGGGAAAGGGCTGAACCCCATTGTGCACCACACCCCAGATGTCACAGAACCACACGGGATAGGCGTCAGACAGGCGCTGCATCATGGCACGTTCGCGTCAGGCCACGTCGGCGGCGCTGCGGGCGGCGGAGGGGGCAACGCCCGCATCGGGCCTCACCTTGCGCGGCGGCGCGAAGAAGGGCCCATGGCCATAGCGCGAGAATTTGCTTGCGGCCGTCGCCTGCTGCGGCGTCTTGATGTCGCCCACCACGATCTGGATCTGCAGGGCCTTGGCGCTCTTCACGAAATCATTCCAGTTGGAATTGGGGCCTGAGCCCGCATCCACCGCATGGGGCGGGAAGGAGAGGAAGCGCACGCCGAGCTGGCGCAGCGCGGCAAGATCAAGCCCGCCCACATAGACGTCGCGCAGCGCCAGCGTGGCGCCGGAGCGGGCAAGCCGCGCCAGGTTCTCGATCCCTGCAGGGTCGAGACGGCCCAGGTCCTGCTGGGCGAACTCGAACACCATGCCGCTCGCCACATCGCCATCGCGCTGCAGCAGGGCCAGCAGGCGGCCCGCCTCCTCGAGGGTGGACAATGTCGCCCGGCCCATGGGCACGAAAATGCGCAGGCCGGGGTTGCGCTGGCGCAGGCGGCGCAGCACGGGGGCGGACATGCGCACCATGCGCACGTCAAGGGCGGGCCGCATGCCGCCTTGGTCCGCCTTCTGCATCAGCTCCTCATGGCGGACCATGTTGCCGCGCCCGTCGGCCAAAGCCAGCAGCGCCCGGTAATGGGTGGTGGTGCCGGTCGAGAGTTCGACGACGGGCTCCAGCATGAGGTTCAGCTGTTCGCGGCCTGCCGGCATGGGGGCCGGTGCAGGTCCCTGCACCTCCGGCTCATGTGTGGCTTCGGGCTCGAGGGGCGGTGGCGGCGCTTCGGCGTGGCGGTCATGTGGCGGGGCGGGCCGCCTCAGGTCCTTCATGGCCTCACGCACCTCGCGGCGCAGCGCCCCCATTTCCATGGCCATTTCATCGACGCGGCCCGCCGGCATGGGCTCTTTGCCGCGAATTTCGATCGCAGCGATTCGGGACAGCGCCTCCTCCGACTTTCCAGCGAGGTCGCGCAGCGCATCCTGCTGCGACCAGAGCCAGTCCTCATGACGGGAGAGCTTCACCATGGCAACGGTCGCAGCGACGAGGATGCAGCAGGACAGGAGAAGAATGGCGCCAGCCACGGCCGTCAGCTGTGGCCCGGCAGACACGACGAGATAGGCCGCGATGCCGATCGCAGCCAATGGAAACACTGTGAGCCCCAGCATCACAGGCACCATGTGTCGTGACATTGTTGCCTTACCCCCGCTTACCGACACAAACGAATGCCACATTAACTGTTTCTTGACCAAATGGCACTCTCTCTCGGAATCGCACGAATTTCGCCGGGCGGGAAGCCCCGTCACCGGTCTGCCAACAGAAAAGGCCGGAGGAACGCCCCCCGGCCCTGATGTATTTGGTCACGTCCGCCGTCTGCAAACGAGATCAGGCGATGGAGGCCAGGATCTTCGGCAGCTTGTCGGTAAAGATCTCGTCGATCTGATTCTCGTTGATAATCAGCGGCGGCGAGAGCGCAATCGTATCCGCCGTGATGCGTACCAGCAGGCCCACATCATGGAAGCCGTTTTCCATGGCCTTGTAGGCGCGAAGGCCGGGCGAGCCTTCAATCGGCTTCAAGTCGATCGCGGCAACGAGGCCGATCGTCCGGATATCCTCCACCAGCGGGTGTCCCTGCAGCGTGAAGGCGGCATCGGCCCAAACATTTTCGAGCTTCTTGGCATTCTCGAACAGCTGCTCGTCACGGTAGAGGTCCATGGTGGCCACACCCGCCGCGGCCGCCATCGGGTGGCCGGTGTAGGTATAGCCGTGGAACAGCTCGATCACATGGTCGGCGCCATTCATGAACTTGTCGTAGATGCCCTGGCGCACCATGCAACCGCCCATCGGCACCGTGCCGGAGGTGACGCCCTTGGCGAAGGTCAGAATATCCGGCGTCACGCCGAAGCGCTCGGCGGCGAAAGCGTGGCCCAGGCGGCCGAAGCCGGTGATGACCTCGTCGAAAATCAGCAGGATGCCATGCTTGGTGCAGATTTCGCGCAGGCGCTTCAAATAGCCCTTGGGCGGCGGCAGCACGCCGGTCGAGCCTGCCATCGGCTCCACGATCACCGCGGCAATGGTGGAGGCATCATGCAGCGCCACGAGACGCTCGAGCTCGTCGGCGAGGTGCGCGCCCCACTCCGGCTCACCCCGCGTGAAGGCCTGCTCCTTGCGGTTGTAGGTGTGCGGCAGGTGGTCCACACCCGCCAGCATGGCGCCGAACCATTTGCGGTTGGCAACCATGCCGCCAACGGAAATGCCGCCGAAATTCACGCCGTGGTAGCCCCGCTCGCGGCCGATCAGCCGGGTGCGGCTGGCCTCGCCATTGGCGCGGTGATAGGCGAGCGCGATCTTCAGCGCCGTGTCAGCCGCTTCCGAGCCCGAATTGCAGAAGAAGGCATAGTTCAGGTCGCCCGGTGCCATGGTGGCAAGCCGCGCGGCCAGCTCGAACACCTTGGGGTGGCCAAACTGGAAGGTGGGCGCGAAATCGAGCTCGGCGGCCGATTTCTGGATCGCCGCCACGATCGGCTCACGGCAGTGCCCGGCATTGGAGCACCAGAGGCCCGCAGAACCATCGAGAATCGGGCGGCCGCCCATATCATAATAGTGCATGTCCTTGGCGCGGGCGATCATCCGCGGGCGCTTCTTGAAGGCGCGGTTGGGCGTGAATCCCATCCAGAACGGCTCCAGATTGTTGGGCGAAGGTTCCCAACTGGTGGCGCCTGCCATGTTCACGGGCTTGTTCATCGTTCAATCTCCTGCGGCTGATGATCCGGTGATAGCAGAAAGGCCAGCACAGTGGAAATGCACCAGCTTGCCGCGTTGCCGGGGGCCAGAGAACATGCTTCGCGCGGAACGGCGCCCCCCCCCCCTCATCCTTCGAACCCAATTATCGAGAATACCCTTTCCTACCCCAAGGAGCGCGCGCTGTCAAGGACTAAATTCCGTATCTAGGATTTACACCCAACCAGACAGCACCGCCCTGTGCTGGCGGCGAATCAGCGCCCGCAGCTCTGCCATCTCCATCGTCTCTGACTTCACGAACACGATGAAATTCATATTGGTGTTGTTGAAAATCACCTCGCCCAGGCTGTCCGTATCCGCCTCCCGGCTCAGCACTCCCAGCGCCTGGAGCTTCCGCAGCAGCTCGCAGGTCTGCTGGGCCAGCGCCACGTCCAGGGCGGCATAGGTCTCACCGAAAGGGCTCGAGGGCTGGGTGGTCGAAATCGCCATTGCCTGCCGCCACATCTCCTTCGAGAGGTAGTGCAGCGAATGCTCCACATAGCCGCCGACCAGCGCATCAACCGCCGCCTCGGCCGTGCCAGGTGGCTCAGCGATCACCTCCGCGCCGGTCTTCAGCACCTCCTCCACCTCGAGGGAGACGATTGCGACCAGCAGGTCGCCCTTGTTGCGGTAATAATTATAGATCGTGCCGATTGACACCTCGGCGGCGGCGGCGATCGCCTCCATCTTCACATGCTCATAGCCCTGTTCGCGAAACAGCCGGGTGCCCGCATCGAGGATGCGGTCATGGCGGTGGGCTTTCTGCTTCTCCCGGAGGCCTGACATTGCATCAGTCTGCCGGATTTTTGGAATTGACTCAACTTTGTAATTGGTTCAGTTTTTTGGCCTTCAGGGAGAAACGACACATGACCATCAACCGTCTCACGCGCCGTCTCTTCGGCGCCTCCATCGCGGCCCTCACAATTGCAGGTTCATACGCCGCCGCCTCCGCCGCGGATCTGAACGCGCTCGTCTGGTGCGACCACGCGGACCCGAACCTGTTGAAGCCCTTCGAGGATGCCACTGGCATCAAGGTGAATGTGAAGGAGTTCGAAGGCACCGGTGCCGGCCTCGCCATCGTCGAGCAGTCGCAGCCTGGCGACTGGGACGTGATGGTGATCGACACGGTGGACGTCCGCCGCGGCGTCGACCGCGGGCTGTTCGAACCGCTGCCGGATGACAAGCTGCCCGTTGCCGACATCTTCCCGGAAGTGCTGATGGACCAATACGCTAAGGTCGACGGCAAGCGCTACGGCATCACCGAGAAGTTCGGATACAACACCATCGGCTTCAACAAGGCCAAGGCCGATCCCGCCGATATGGACTCGCTCAGCGTGCTGACGAATAACAAATACAAGGGCCGGGTCGCGATCTATGATTATTACCTGCCGGTGATGGGCCTCGCCGCCATGTCGATCGGCAAGAAGACGTCCGAACTGACGGAGGCCGATCTTCCCGCCTTGAAAGAGGTGCTGCTGAAGATGAAGGCCAATGCCAAGGCCGTCACCGATGTGGTGGCAAGCCAAACCGCTCTGGCCACCGGCGAAGCGGATATTCTGGTGGGCGGTGGCGAATGGGTGACGGCCGGCATCGCCAAGGAAAACCCGGACCTCGCCTTCTCCATCCCCAAGGAAGGGGCCGTGCTGTGGTCGCAGTCACTCGCCATGTTCAGCCAGTCCAAGAACAAGGACGCGGCGCTGAAATTCATCCAGTACATCATGAGCCCGGAGGGCCAGGCGCGGCTCGCCACCTCATCCTGTTATTGGGGCATGCCGGCCAACAAGCAGGCTGCTCTCACCGATGACCAGAAGAAGATCCTGCGCTTTGACGAGCAGCCGGACTTCCTGAAGCGCGCCCAGGGCTATCCCGCGCCATCCGAAGAGCTTGACAAGAAAATGCAGGATCTGTGGACGGAAATGCTCCAGGCACAGTGAGCACGGCTTCCCAATCGCGTATCGGCTGGGCCAGCGTCACACCGGCATTGCTGTGGACGCTGGTCTTCTTCATCGTGCCATTCATTGCCATGGGCGTGATGAGCCTTTCGTCCAAGGACGGCACATGGAGCCTTGCCGCCTATGCGCAATTCTTCACCAACCCGAGCTATTGGCGCGCGCTGACCAATTCTCTGGAAGTGACGCTGATGGTCACCTTCTTCTCCGTCCTGCTGGCTTATCCCTTCGCCTGGATCCTCGCCTTCATGGTGCCGGACCGCTGGCAGCGGCTGGCCCTCATGCTGGCGGTGCTGCCCTTCTGGACCTCCTATGTGGTGCGCTCCTACTCCTGGCTTCTGGTGCTGGCGGAAAGGGGCGTGGTCAATTCCGCGCTCGTCAGCTCCGGCATCCTGTCAGCACCGGTGCAGATCGCCAATACACGCGCCGCGACGGTGATCGGCTTCGTGCATTTCTTCGTGATGCTCCTGACACTGACGATTTATGCGAATCTCAAGCAACTCTCCCCCAACTACCGCAAGGCCGCAACGGACCTGGGTGCCTCGGGCTTCCAGACCTTCATTCACGTGATCCTGCCCTTGACGCTTCCCGGAATCATGGTCGGCGCCTTCCTCACCTTCGTGCTGGCGATCGGCGACTACATCACGCCCCAGATTCTGGGCGGCAACAATGAGCTGCTCATGCCGCAGCTGATCATGATGCAGATCGGCCGGCGCGGGGACTTCGCCTCGGCCTCGGCCCTGTCCCTCATCCTCATGGCCGTCGTGACGCTCGCCTATCTCGCCTGCGCGCGCTGGCTGAAGATCGAGAGAGCCTGATGATCCGCCCGCTTGCCATCCTCTATGCCCTGCTGCTCTACGGCTTCATTTTCCTGCCTGTGGCGGTGCTGGTGCTGTTCTCCTTCCAGGGCACGCTGTTTCCCATTCCGCCGTTCAATGACCCAAGCCTGCGCTGGTATCAGGCGGTACTGAGTGACGCGCGGCTGACGTCGGGTCTTGTCAACTCCGTCGTCGTGGCACTCGTCACCTCCGCGCTTGCAACGCTGCTGGGATTCCTCTCGGCCTGGGGCTTTGCCAGGTTTCATCTCCCGGCCTCGGCAATCCTCCGTGGGCTGATTACCCTGCCCTTGACGGTGAGCTACCTCATCATCGGCATGGGCCTCCTGATCTTCTTCAACTGGATCGGGCTTCCGAAATCGCTGCTGGCCGCAGGGATCGGCCATGTGGTGATCAACCTGCCGCTCTGCTTTGCCATCATCTACAGCCAGATGGGGGAGCACCAGGCCAATATCGAGCGCGCCGCGCGGGACCTGGGCGCAGGTGAGATGAAGGTGCTACTGCTCATCACCGCGCCCATGATGTGGCCCGCTCTCTTCGCCAGCTTTTTCCTGTCCATGACCTTCTCCTGGGATGAGTTCGTCATCTCCTTCCTGCTCACGCGGTTTCAGACCACGCTCCCCGTTGAAATCTGGAACCTGCTGCGTGCGGGCCTCAACCCCAAGACCAATGCTGTGGGGGCGCTGGTCTTCGGCGTCTCCATCCTTCTCGCCATTATCTTCGAACTCGTTGCCTTCAGAAAGCGCCCGCAATGACGGCCCTTGTCGCCATCGAACATGTCTCCCACAGCTTCGGTGCAGCGCGCGTGCTGGACGATGTGTCCTTGAGCCTCGCACATGACAGTTACACCGTGCTGCTCGGACCCTCAGGCTCCGGCAAGACGACGATGCTGTCGATCCTCGGAGGGTTCATCGCGCCCCAGCAGGGCCGCGTGCTGATCAAGGGTGAGGACTGCACCGCCATGGCGCCCGCCAAGCGCCCGACGGCCACGGTGTTCCAGGACTATGCGCTGTTCCCGCACATGTCGATCGGCGCCAATGTGGGCTTCGGCCTGCGCATGATGGGCATGGCGCGGAGGGAGCGCGAGGCACAGGCCCGCGCCATGCTCGATGTCGTGGGTCTCTCAGCCTCCTTCGAAAGGAAGCCCCATCAGCTCTCCGGCGGCCAGCGCCAGCGGGTGGCGCTGGCGCGCGCCCTTGTGGTGCAGCCCGCCGTGCTGCTGCTTGATGAGCCTTTGGGCGCCCTCGATCTCAAGCTCCGCCGCCAGATGCAGGATGAGTTGAAGGCGATCCAGCGGCGCGTCGGCACGGCCTTCATCCATGTGACGCATGACCAGGAAGAGGCCATGGCACTGGCGGACCACATCGTGGTCATGAACCACGGCCGCATCGAGGATCAGGGCCCGCCCGAGCGCGTTTATGCCAGGCCGGCCACACGCTTCACCGCAACCTTCATGGGCGAGAGCACCATTGTTCCCGGCACGGCAGCCTATGGCATGATCGATACGCCCCTCGGCCGCTTCCCCGCAGGATTGGATGCGCGCCATGTGGCGATCCGCCCGGAACACGTCACCCTTGGCGGGCCCATTGCCGCCACGGTTCAGGACGTCGTCTATCAGGGAAGTTTCAAGCGGGTGACGGCGCAGGCGGGAGAGACTACCCTTCTCGCCAGGCTTCCCGCCGCAGCCGCCGTTTCCGTGGGCCAGCAGGTGATGCTGGCCATCGACCCCGCGCATGTGATCGTTCTGAAGGACTAGCAACATGGACCTCCGCATCGGCGCTGCAAACTGGTATGAGACGCTCCGCATGGGCGATGATGTAACGCTGATCCATGAGCCGTGGATCAAGCCGTTCTTCCGCTGCAACATCTGGCATGTGCGCGGGCGGGACCGCGATCTCCTGTTCGATTCGGGCCTCGGCCATTTCAGCCTCCGCGCCCATGTGCCGCTCGTTTCAGAGCGGGAACTCACATGCGTGGCGAGCCACACCCATTTCGACCACATCGGCTGCCACCATGAATTCGGCCTCTGCGCCGTGCACAGTGCCGAAGCGGAGATCCTCGCCGACCCCCGCAATCAATGGACGCTCGCTGACCGCTACGCGACGGATGATATGTTTGACCGCCTGCCAGAGGGGTGGGACGCCGCAAACTATCAGGTGCGCCCTGCGCAAGTCGGCCGCCGCCTTGAGCAGGCAGACGTGATCGACCTCGGCAACCGCGCCTTCGAAGTGGTGCATACGCCCGGCCACTCGCCTGGCGGCATCGGCCTGTTCGAGGCCAAGACCGGCATCTTCCTCTCAGGCGACATCGTCTATGACGGGCCGCTGATCGATGATGCCTATCATTCCGATGTGCCGGTTTACGTGGAGACGCTGGAGCGGCTACGGTCCCTCCCCGTCTCCATTATTCACGGCGGCCATTTCCCAAGCTTCGGCCCCACCCGCTACCGCCAATTGATCGGCGAATATCTCGCAGGCCACAGGAAGCCCGGCTGCCATCTGGCGTAGCCCAGCGCATTTCGTCGCATTGTGCCGCAAACAACCGGTGCGCACCGGCCTTGCACCGGCTATAAACCGGTGATGCTCACCTGGGTTTTCTTCGGTTTCCTGCTTGGCCTTCAGCACGCGCTGGAGGCCGATCATATTGCTACCGTCGCCTCCGTCGCCGCTGACAAGCGCGGCGTCAGCCGCATTGTGCGCCATGGTGCGCTGTGGGGCGTGGGCCACGCGCTGACGCTCGGCGCCTTCGGTGGCGCGGTCTATGCGCTGCAGCTGACGCTCAGTGAAAAGCTCGCCAGTGGGCTCGAGTTTGCCGTGGGTATCATGTTGGTGCTGCTGGGCGGGAGACTGATCTATGCGATCGCCAAGGCGCGGATCCATTTCCATATCCACCGCCACCGCACGGGTGAGGTGCATTTTCACGCCCACAGCCACGCGGGCGATGTGCCCGTTCATGCGCTGAGTGCCCATGCCCATAACCACCCGCAGGGCCAATGGGGCCGCAGCCTGGCCATCGGCATGATGCATGGCATGGCAGGCTCCGCCGCCCTCGTGGCCCTCACCGCTTCGAGCGCGCCGTCCCTTCCCATCGGCGTCACCTTCATGCTGGTCTTCGCAGCGGGCTCCATATTGGGAATGGCGATGTTCTCCGCGGTGATTGCGGTTCCGCTGTCCTGGACCGCCAACACACTCACCTGGGCGAGCCGCGCGTTGCAGGTTCTGGCCGGGGTGATTGCAGTGGGGATCGGCCTGCGGACCATCATCGAGACAGCGCCTGCGCTGTTCGGCTGATCATTTCGATCACCATCTCAACGAATCACAATGCCCGGGCTCGGGCCCCTGCTTTCGTGGTTCAAAAAAATGGCCGGGTCAAAGCCCGGCCATGACGAGAAGGTGGTGGTGCTCTTGGTTTACTTCACCAGCTGCTTCACCAGCTGTTCCACCAGGCGCGGCAGGTCATAGGGGAAGCGGGCGGTGATGAGGTTCCCATCAACCACCACGGGCTCGTCCAGCACGGTGGCGCCGGCGTTGGCGAGGTCCGGGTGAATGTTCCACACGGCCGTTGCCTTCTTGCCCTTGAGGATGCCGGCACTCACCATCACCCACTGGCCATGGCAGATTGCGCAGGTGGGCTTGCCGGAAGCCAGCATGTCCTGCACGAATTTCTGGGCATCCTTGTCAGCGCGCAGGAAGTCCGGGTTCCAGCAGCCGCCGGGAAACAGGCAGGCGTCGTAATCCGCGATCTTCGCGTCATCCATGTAGCAATCAATCGGCAGCCAGCCGGCATTTTCCATCAGGCGGATCGCCAGCACGTGGGTCTTGGTCAGCGGCGGAAAGCGCAGGCCGAGCGTGGGGTGAAACTCGCCAATGCGCGGGGCCACCACATGCACGGTTGCGCCATGCTCCGTGAGCCACTTCATGGCGCCGACGATTTCCACCTCTTCCACGCCATTCGAGCAGCAGATGGCGATCTTCTTGCCCTTGAGGAGGTCAGGATCAGACGGCGGGTCAAACAGGAAATGGTGAAGCTCGCGATTCAATTCGCCATCGGCGGAAACCAGAAGTTCGGTCGAGATCGACGGCACGGGTGACGGCGTCATGAAGACTTGCGCCCTCAGCAATGCGGCGTTGGTGGCGGATGCGGGATCGTGCGGGCTGTTCATGAAAAGGGTCCTCCCGGGGTTTTGGAATGAGAGGCGTATATCAGGAATTGACAACACACGCGAGACGGTTTGTGCTGCGCGGCGTTCAAGGGAGGGCAATCTGAATGAAGCTTGGTTTCAATCTTCTGCTGTGGACGCCGCACGTCACGCGCGAACATGAACCCGTTCTCCGCGCCCTGAAGAAGACGGGCTATGACGGCGTCGAAATTCCCATGTTCGAAGGAGACTCGGATCACTATGCCAGGCTCGGTGCGCTTCTGGATGAGATCGGGCTTGAGCGCACGGTGGTGAGTGTCATCGGACCTCAGGGAAAGAACCCGCTCTCTTCCGACAAGGCCCATCAAAAGGCCGCATTGGACTATGCAAAGTGGACGATTGATTGCTCCGCCGCCCTGGGCGCCCCCATTCTTGGGGGGCCCATGCATTCGGAGCTGGGTTTCTTCACCGGCGGGCCAGCGACGGCAGCGGAGCGGAAGCGCGCTCTCTCCTTCCACAAGCGGGCTGGCGACCATGCGGGCAAGAAGGGCGTCACCTTCGCGCTTGAAGCCTTGAACCGCTTTGAATGCTATTTCCTGAATACGATGCAGCAGCTCAACGATTATCTCGATGAGGTGGACCACCCGCATGTTCAGGGCATGTATGACACGTTCCATTCCAACATCGAGGAGAAGGACCCGGTCGCGGCGGTCAAAACCATCCGCCCGCATATGGTGCATGTCCATATTTCCGAGAATGATCGCGGTACGCCGGGCAAGGGACATGTGCCCTGGACCGAGACCTACAAGGCGCTGAAGAAATCCAAATATGATGGCTGGCTGACGATTGAGGCCTTTGGCCGCGCGCTTCCCGCGCTTGCCGCCGCAACCCGCGTGTGGCGGGATTTCGCGCCGAACCCGGAAGAGGTTTACAAGCTTGGCTTCCGCCACATGAAGCAAGGCTGGGCGAAGGCGTGACGTGAAGCGCGTCTACGTCATCGGCACCTGTGATACGAAGGAGGCGGAACTGCGCTACGCCGTGGAGCGGGTGCAGGCCGCGGGAGCCCCGGCCTTGCTTGTCGATATTTCGACGGCATCAAGCACGGCAGCGGCAGACGTGACGCCGGAGATGGTGGCGCGCCACCACCCCCGCGGAGCGGATGCCGTGCTGGGCCATGCGGACCGCGGCCGCGCGGTGACGGCCATGGCGGAGGCTCTCACCCAGTTCCTGCTCTCGCGCGATGACATCGGCGCGGTGCTGGGGCTGGGCGGCGGCGGCAACACCTCGATGGTGACGCAAGCGATGCGGGCATTGCCCATCGGCGTGCCAAAGCTGATGGTCTCCACCATGGCATCGGGCCATGTGGCGCCCTATGTGGGGCCGACCGACATCATGATGATGCATGCCGTGGCGGATGTTGCGGGCCTCAACGCCATCACCCGCACGGTGATCGGCAATGCGGCCCATGCCGCGACCGGCATGGCCGTCAATGCCGTGCCCTCTTCCGGCGAGACACGGCGCGCCGTGGGCCTCACCATGTTTGGGGTGACGACAGCCGCGATCACCCAGATCCGCCAGCTGATCGAGGGCGATTGCGAATGCTTCGTCTTCCATGCCACCGGCACGGGCGGGCAATGCCTGGAGAAGCTGATCGATTCAGGGCTTATCACCGCAGCACTCGACATCACCACGACGGAGGTGGCGGACCATCTGTTCGGCGGCGTTCTGCCGTGTACGGAGGATCGCTTCGGCGCCGTGAACCGCCGCCGCATTCCCTGGGTGGGATCGGTGGGCGCTGTAGACATGGTGAATTTCGGCGGGCGTGAGACGGTGCCGGAGGTCTATTCCACGCGAAACCTCTACATCCACAACCCGCAGGTGACGCTGATGCGCACGACGCCTGAGGAGAACGAAGCCATCGGGCGCTGGATCATGGCGAGGGTGAACCGCATGGAGGGGCCGGTGCGATTCCTGCTGCCGCTCCGGGGCATTTCCGCCATTGATCAAGCCGGAAAGCCTTTTCACGATCCGCAGGCGGATCATGCACTTTTCGATGCCATTCGCGCAGCATGGGTTTCAGCCCCCAACCGCAAGCTCATCGAAGTTGATGCCCATATCAATGACAAGGCCTTCGCCGAGGCCAGCGTTCACGCCTTCCGAGACATTACGAGAGGAAAATAGAATGGCCCGCGCCTATGCATCGATCATCCTGAAAGCGCCCGTCGAGACAGTCTGGAGCATCGTGCGGGATTTCAACGGTCTTCCCAACTGGGCCGCAGGCGTTGCCAGATCCAAGATCGAGGGCGGGTTGGACGCAGATGTGGTGGGTTGCGTGCGCTCCTTCCACCTCACCAATGGCGCCCATGTGCGCGAGCGGCTTTTGATGCTGGACGATGCAAATTACCGCTTCACCTATAATTTCGAGACGCCGGCCTTTCCGGTGAAGAATTACCAGGCCACTCTGCGCCTCTACCCCGTCACGCACACGGACCAGACCTTCGCCGAATGGGAAGCCACATTCGACGAAGCGCCGGAGGATGAGGGGAAGTTCGTGAAGATCGTCTCCAAGGATGTCTTTGCCAACAACTTCAAGTCCCTGGCCGCATTGCTGGCGCGGACGAAGCCCGGGCCGCCCGCGGGGGCCGTGCGCTGGAAGGGCTATCAGCCCAACAAGGTGTGGACGTCCCGCGTCATCAAGGGGCCTGTTGACGAGGTGTGGAAGGTGATGCGGGATTTTGCCGGCATGGGCGGCTGGCATGAAGAGATCACCAAGATGCACATGCTGAAACGCCAGCGCTCCGACAAGGTGGGCGGCATTCGCGATTTCTATTTCGGCGAAGGCCACCTGAACGAGGAACTCCTCCACCTCTGCGACCTGACGCGCAGCTTCTCCTACCGCATCACCAAATGCGAAATCCCGTGGATGAACTATGTCTCCGGCCCTCGCCTGTGGCCGGTGACCGCGGACAACACCACATTCGGCGTGTGGACCGGCGACTGGGTCGCGAGCCCGCAGGACGACGTGGTGCTGATCCCGCGCACCGAGCAAAATGTCTATCAGCGCGCCTTTGCGACGCTGGAGCGGAGTTATTTCGGGACGTCCAGAAAGAAGTGATCTGAAGTCCCTTCAGTCCGTGTGGAACACATCCTCCATCTCCGCCCACCATTCGCCCTCTTTCCGGGTCTCAAACGGGATCTGCATGGGGTCGGTGATGGTCCACCACTCCTTCATGCGCGGCGCATCCGCCATCTTCTTCATGTCGGCGTCGAAATCATCACCGTGATACTCCCAATAGGCGAAGAGGAAATTCTCCGGCTCCTTGAGGAAGATCGTGTAGTTCTGGATGTTCGAGTCGCGGATGGCTTTCAGCACCTCGGGCCAGACGGCGGCGTGGATGCGTTTGTATTCCGGAATGATCTCCGGCCGGAGCTTGATCACTCGTCCCATTCTCTGCATGGCGCGGCACCTCCCAATGCCATTGACCGATTGTGTGCACGCGGCAAAGATTGCCGGAAACGGGAGAAGAGACAATGGGCGAGTGGACGAAAAGATTCTCACTGAAGGGAAAGCGCGCGCTGGTCACGGGGGCAACCAAGGGCATCGGCCTCGAGGCCTGCAAGGTGCTGGCTGATGCGGGGGCGGATATTGCAGCGGTGGGGCGGGACCATCAGGGACTGGCCGAGGTGAAGGACGCCGTCGAAAAGGCGGGCCGGCGCTGCGTGGCCATCGCCGCGGACATGGCAACAGTTGATGGCCCCGTGAAGGCTGCAGACGATGCGCTCGCCTATTTCGGCACCATCGACATTCTGGTGAACAATGCAGGTGTCGCCCTGATCGACCCCTTGCTGGAGGCCAGTGTGGCGGACTGGGACGCCACAATGGCCGTGAATTTGCGCGCACCCTTCCTGATGGCGCGCGAAGTGGCCCCGGCGATGATCCGCCAGAAGGCGGGCAAGATCATCAACATCTCATCCCAGGCCGGTGTGGTGGCGCTGGAAGGCCATGGCGCCTATTGCGCCTCCAAGGGCGGCCTCAACATGCTGACCAAGGTGATGACGGTGGAGTGGGCCCGGCACAATATTCAAATCAACACGATCTGCCCCACGGTCATTCTCACCCCTATGGGCGAGCAGGTCTGGGGCCAGCCGGCAAAGGGCGATCCGATGAAGGCGAAGATCCCCGGCGGACGTTTCGGCAAGCCGGTTGAGGTGGCGGACGCGATCCTGTTCCTCGCCTCCTCTGCTTCGGACATGATCTGCGGCCACGATCTGGTGATCGACGGGGGCTATACGGCGATATGAGGTTGCGTTCGGCGGTCTTTACGGGACCAGGCGCGTGACCATGCCGGGGAGGCCGGGCGTGGCCGCGATGCCGAAGAGAGCCCTTATCCGCAATCCCTGCTTGGCTAGCCCCTGATAGTCGCCCCGCAAGGGGAGGTGGCCTTAAGAGGCCCGCTTCAGGAAGGCTTGTTGTTGGTCCGCTCGGCGTCAGCACCATCTTGGTTCTCGATGAGCTGGCGCTGGTCGTCATCCCAGACGAGGGTTTCATCCCCGTCATTGCGGGATCCCGGCGTCTTGCCTGGTTTTTGAGCAAGTTCGCGGTCGCCCATGCGGCCTCTCTCGATTTCCTGCTCAAGCAGCTCGTCGTTGATGGTCTTGCGGTTCTCAGCCATGGCGGCCTCCTTTGTCGGGAGGGCAATGCAGGGCCTTGGCGTGAGTTCCCCGATTAATAGGTGGCGCGGCCGCCTGAGACGTCGAAGACGGCGCCGGTCGAGAAGGAACATTCTTCGCTCGCCAGCCAGCAGACCAGGTTCGAGACCTCATCCACCTTGCCGAGCCGCCCCATGGGAATCTTGGACAGCATGAAGTCAATGTGGCTTTGCGGCAGCTGATCGAAGATGGGGGTGCGCACCGCAGCGGGGGTGACGCTATTGACGGTGATGCCGGTTTTGGCCAGCTCCTTGGCAAGCGACTTGGTGAAGCCGATCACCGCCGCTTTCGATGCCGAATAGGCGGAGGCATTGGGGTTCCCCTCCTTGCCGGCGATCGAGGCGATGTTGACGATGCGGCCGTAATTCTGCGCCACCATATGGGGGACGACGGCGCGGTTGGTGAAGAAGGTGCCGTTCAGATTGATGGCGATGGTGCGGTGCCAATCTTCCATCTTCACGTCCAGCACCGTTGCGGTGGGGCCGGCGATGCCCGCACTGTTCACCAGAATGTCGATGCCGCCCAGCTGCTTCACGGTTTCGGCCGCGGCGGCCTGCACCGAATCCCAATCTGAAATATCGGTCTTGATGCCGCCCTGCATGTCCCACACGGCAACCTTGCCGCCCTCGGCTTCGATGCGCTTGGCGACGGCTTCGCCAATTCCTGACAATCCGCCGGTGACGACGGCCCGCTTTCCTTCAAATCTCATGGCTTGATCTTCCAGTGTTTCATTTTTTCGAGTGTATCGGCAAAAGAGACGATCCCTGCGTCCGAGCCCAGCCCCGTGGCCACGAGGCCCGCAGAGGCCTGAGCAAAGCGCAGAGACGTTTCCGGATCCAGCTTGTGATGAAGAGCGGCGATGAAGCCTGCATCGAAGGCATCGCCGCAGCCGGTGGTATCGACCACCGCAATATCATATGCAGGAGATTTAATGCGTGTGCCATTGGCATGGGCATAGAAGGCGCCCTCGCTCCCCAGCGTGAACACGCAGCAGGCGGCACCACGGTCCAGATAGAACTTGGCGCAGTCTTCCGGGGTGGACTGGCCGGACATGTCCTTTGCCTCTTCGATGGAGGGCATGAAAAAATCGATCATGGGCAGCAGCGGCTCCACGATGCCGGCGGTTTGGGCACTGGCTGCAATCAAATCGAAGGTAACGAGACAGCCGCGGGCTTTCGCTTCCTTCAGCAAGGTGACGGAGGCCGGGCCATCGAGCTTCTTCAACAGGCCCGTTCCGCCCAAATGGACGATAGGTGCATCGAAGACCTGATCATAGGCGGACGCCGGCACATCGAAATGGTCTGACGCACCGCGCACATGAAGCGCTGGCCGCTCTCCATTGGGCCTGACATTGAGAATGGTGGCGGAGGTGGGCACTCCTTTGAGCCGCTGCATGGCGGAGGTGTCAACCCCATGCTTCGCCAGCGTCATCAGCACCCAGTCTGCCTTCTCATCATCCCCCACCGCCCCGACGGCGAGGCTCTTGAGGCCGAGCTTCGCCGTATCGACCACCGTGCCGCCGGCGGTGCCGGCAACCGTCAGGCGGATCTCCTCGATGAAATCCACATTGCCACGATCGGGAATGCGGGTGACGGGCCGGCCCAGCACATCGAGGATGTAAAGGCCGATCACCGAAACATCATAGCGCATGTCAGCCGCGGGCCTTGCTCATCGCCGTGATGATGAGGGCGAGAATGGCGGCGGCGGCGGCAATGCCCCAGACCAGCGGCTGGCGCCAGAAGGGCGGCGTTGCCAGCTGCGCCTTGCCGGCGAGCGTGTTCGGGTCCGGCGGTTTGAGGAAGAAGGCGCCATAAAGATGCGCAGCGCCGATCGAGATCAATAGGACGATCAGGAAGATCATGGCCACGACCATGGCCACCGTGATGACGCTCCGCACCTTGACGCCAGGCTGAGCCATGGGCAGCAGATTGTTGATGAGGCCCGCAATCACCACCAGCACGCTGCCAAAGGCGAAAAGCTGAAGGCTGAAGGGCTGGAAGATCAGCAGCAGCGCGAAAATGCCGAGCCCGATGATGAAGAATTCCAGCTTGAGCGCTTGAGGCCTGGTCATGCCCTGGTTCTCACTGCTCATTGGCGCACCGCCCTGCCGTTTTCCCCGAAGAAATGCGTCTGCCGCGGATCGGGGCGCAGATGCAGCGCCTCGCCCACCTTCACGCGCTTTTCGCGCGGCACCACCACGCGGATTTCGCCGCCCGAAGCCATGCGCGCATGGATCAGCGTTTCAGCACCCATGGGTTCGATCAGCTCGGCCTGGGCGGAAATCGTATCGCCCGACTTCTCGTCCACGGCGGCGAAGGCGCGCGGCCTGATTCCCACCGTAACCTTGGGCGAGGAGAGGCGCGACACGGCAGCATCGGCCGCGATGTTCAAGGGCTGGCCTGCAAGTGCGATCGAGGCCGTGCCGCTGTCGAAGCCTTTAAGGTCCGCCTCCACCAGATTCATTTGCGGGGTGCCGATGAAGCTGGCCACGAAAACATTGGCGGGCTTGGCGAACACCTCATGCGGCGTTCCCACCTGCTCGATCACCCCATCCTTCATGATGGCGATGCGGCTTGCCATGGTGAGGGCTTCGAGCTGGTCGTGCGTGACAATGACGGTTGCCTTGGAAAGCCCCGTCAGAACTTCCTTGATCTGGCCGCGCATCGAATGGCGGAGCTCCACATCGAGCCTTGAGAGCGGCTCGTCGAAGAGGAAGCAATTGGGATCGCGCACGATGGCGCGGGCCACGGCCAGGCGCTGCTTCTCGCCCTCCGAAATCTGGTTCGGCATACGGTCCAGCACCGTTTCGAGGTGCATGATCTTCGCCACTTTGAGGACGCGGGCATCGGTCTCCGCCTTGGACAGATTCTCATAGTGGAGCGGCATGGCAATATTCTGCCCCACCGTGAGTGCCGGGTAGAGCGCGTAGAACTGGAACACCATGGCGATGTCGCGCTTCTGCGGAGGCAGCTCATTCATGCGCTGGCCCGCGATGATCACGTCTCCGCTCGTGGCGCGCTCAAGGCCCGCAATCATGCGAAGCGTCGTGGTCTTGCCGCAGCCTGATGGGCCAAGAAGGCAAACAACCTCGCCCGCCTCGACCTTCAGGTCAGCATCCTTCACCGCCGTGAAGGCGCCGAACTGCTTGGTGACTTTGCGAATTTCAATGGTCGACATGTCAGCGCTTCACCGTGCCGAAGGTTACGCCACGCAGCAGATGATCCTGCAGGAAGAAGGTGACGAGGAAGACGGGGATCAGGAACAGGGTTTCGATCGCTGCCAGCAGCGTCCAGTCCGTGCCGCGGCCGCCGGATGAGACGGCCTGGTTCATGGCCACCGGCACGGTGCGCGTGTCAGGACCTGAGAGCAGCAGCGCGAAGAGGAATTCATTCCAGGTGAGGATGAGGCCGAAGACGAAGGTTGCGGCAAGGCCTGCCACCACCTGTGGCAGCGCGATCTTGAAGAAGACTTTGACATCGGATGATCCGTCGATGCGCGCGGCGTCTTCAACGTCAAGCGACAACTCGTCGAAGAAGCTCTTCATCATCCAGATGGTGAAGGCCAAATTGAAGGCGGTGTAGAGCAAGATGATGCCCGTGTAGGAACCCGACAGCCCCACCACCCGGAACATCAGGATCACCGGAATGATGACGACGATCGCTGGCAGCATGCGCGTGGTCAGTATGATGAAGAGATAGGTATCATTGCCTTTGAGCGGATAGCGCGAGAAGCCGAAGGCCGCGAGGGTTCCGATCACCAGTGCCAGCAGCACGGAGGACGATGCAATCACGATGGAATTGAAGAAATAGCGGTCGAAGCCGGTGTTCTCAGGTGCGCCGCCTGTCGTCATCGAGCGCTGGAACACGGAGCCGAAATTCTCCAGCGTGGGCGTGAACACGAACTGGTCCGGGATCAGCCCGAAGAAAGACGTGGGCGACAGCGTGGGCGGAACGGAAAGAGCCGCATCCTGTGGTTTGAAGGCGGTGAAGATGATGAACAGCACCGGCAGGAAATAGATGAGTGACACGAAGGCGACGAACAACGTGCGGCCCCAGCCGGCCTCGCCCACGCCGCTCGCCTTGCGGAAGCCCAGGGCTTCCCAGATGGATACATTCTCGGCCATGGCGTCAGGCTCCCTGGCTGCGGCGGTTGGCGATATAGAGATAGAGGTTGGTCAGCACGATCACCATGAACAGCATCAGGTAAGAGATGGCTGCACCTTCCGACGTCTTGTTCTGCTCATTGGCGATGCGGATCAGATGGTAGGAAATGGTCATCGTGTCATTGCCGCCCTTGGTGAGCAGGATGACGAGATCCGCCAATTTGAAGGCCTCGATGGTGCGGAACAGCAGCGCCAGCATCAGGAGGCCGCGGATATAGGGGAAGGTAATGGTCCAGAACTGCCGCCATTTGGATACGCGATCGATGGCAGCCGCCTCATAGAGATATTTGGGAACCGAGACGAGGCCCGCGAGCACGAGCAACATGACGAAGGGTGACCACATCCAGGCATCCGCAAAGACGATGCCGGTGACGGCCCCCACCTTGGAGCTCATCAGAATGAACTGCCCGCCCGTGATGGAATTCACCACATAGCTGAGGATGCCGAAGGTCGGGTCATAATAATAGGTGAAGAACACGCCCGACGCCACGACCGAGAGCATCATTGGCGTCAGCACCAGAATGAGCAGGTATTTGCGCAAGGGGAACTGCTTGGCAAACAGCATGGCCAAGAGGAAGCCCACGATCATCTGCGCCGTCACCGTCAGCACCACGAACATGCCGGTGTTGATGAGGGCCGCCCAATTGGCGGGCGCTGCGATATCGTTGGTGAGCACCTTCACATAATTGGCAAGCCCCACGAAGCGGATCGATTGCTGGTTCGACTGATAGGCGAAGAAGGAAAGCCCCAGCGACCACAGCAGCGGGAAGATGTTCATGACGAAGAGAACGGCAATCGCCGGCGCAACCAGCAGCCCGCCATAATATTTGCGGCGGTAGGCATTAACGGTGAAGGCGGCGGCCACAAGTGCTGCCATGGCGCCCACGATCCAGAAGGACACCGATGCAGGAAACGCCAGGGCGGCCAGCACCGAAACAGCCAGCGCCAGGATGATCGCCAGCTTCCAGTTATCCGGTGACGCCCGAAACAGGGCTGGCGGCGGTGCAGTGGCAGTCGTGGAGGTCATCGGCACAGGATTCCGCAACAAAGAAGAAAAGAAAGGGTGCGGGGACATGTCCCCGCACCCGGGTGAGGCGTCTTACTGGATCAGGCCGGCATTCTTCAGGAGGTCTTCCTGGAACTTGGCGATGTTATCCAGCGTGGTCTTGGCGTCCTGCTTGCCGGTGATGGCAAGGTCGAACTGGTCCTGCTGCTGCGTCAGGAGCTCGAAGAACTGCGGCACGTGCCACACGTCCTTCTGCCAGTCGAGCTGCGGGGCCCAGGCCCGGTTCCACGGACGGTAGGTCACATACTTCGGATCTTCATAGACCGACTTCACAGCCGACTGGCCGCCAGAGGCCGCGAACTGGTGCTGGATGTCGTCAGACAGCCACCACTTCACGAACTCAACGGCTTCCTTGGTCTGCTCAGGCGTCGTCCAGGTGGTCAGCACGAAGGGCTGGCCGCCGATGTTGGACCACTTCACGTTCTTGCCGTCCACCATGGTGCCGGGCATCTGGCCGAAGACCAGCTTGTCCGCAACCTTGGAGGACTTCGGATCGAGCGAGGCTTCGCCCAGGCCGATCCAGTCGATGTTCATCGCGACCTTGCCTTCGCGGAACAGCTCGTCAGACTTGAAGATGTCCATGGTGCCGGTCTTGGCGACGGGCGGCATGTATTCGATCAGGCTGAGATACTTCTCAAGCGCCGCGACGGCCTGGGGAGAGTTCACGACACCTTCGGCATGGCCGTTGGGCGCCTTGGTTTCATCCCAGATGTCGCCGCCCATCTGCCAGATCAGGCCGTTGATCTGCATGGACGAGAAGTCGTAGCCTTTGCCGGCCTGGAAGGCGATTCCGTAGAAATCATCCTCGGCAGGCTGGCCGGCGAGCATTTCGCCCTTCTTCCTGCGGAAGAATTCGCCGACGTTCTTGAAGTCGTCCCAGGTCATGGCGTCGATTTCTTCGCCGGTGCAGGGAAGCTTCTTGTTGTATTTGGCCTGGAAGTTCTTCTGCTCATCCTCGTTGCACAGAATGTCCTTGCGGCCATAGGTGACGAGAACGTCCGGGAACTGCGGGAAGCCGTAGTAGTTTTCAGACTTGTAGGGATAGGTCGAATAGGCGGCGAGCGGTGCGGGGTGCACGCTCATCAGCGTCTTCTTGAATTCCGGGTCGGCATCCAGGAGATCGTTGATCTTCCGGTAATAGCCGCCCTCGACGAAGGCGCCGAGCCACTGCGAGTCCGACACGATGAAGTTATACTTCTGCTCGCCGGATGTGAGCGAGGCGTTGACGCGCGTATAGAAGTCAGGCCACGGAATGAAGTCGACGTCGAGCTTCACGGTGTTGCCGGACTTCGGCTTGTACTGCTCGTCGAAGAACTTCTTCATGATGCGGGTGGGCGGCCAGTCCGGCACCGCCATCGTCAGCGTCACGTCTTCCGCCGAGGCGATTGTCGCCCCGCCGGTCATCAAGGTTGCAGCGAGGCTTGCGGCCGCCGCGAACCCTTTCATTTTCGTCATAACGGTCATGTCAGGTTTCCTCCCATGGTTAACCGTATTGCTTCAGGCCAAAAGCGTCAGGTCATTACCTGTCCGTTTGCGGCGCGGAAGATGTGGATTTTGCTTATGTCGAACGTGATCGGAACGTCGTCTCCGGGCTTCAGCCCCGCGGCACTCTGCTCAGGCAGAACCATGCGGAGCGTTTCCCCGCCCACATCGACCGAGACGACGGTCACGTCGCCCAGCGGCTCGATCAGGTGGACGCGGGAAGGAACGGCGGCTTCACCCTGACGGGCGGGCCGCAAATCACTGGGTCTGATGCCGACGAATGCAGCCTCTCCGGCGCCGCCCGTCACCACCTTGCGCGCCGCGGCGAGCCGGCCCAGCGGCGTATCGAGGCTCGAGAGATCGGCGCCAAGCGTGGCCTTCACCATGTTCATGTGAGGCGAGCCGATCTTGCCCGCCACATAAGTATCAACTGGCTGCTCATAAAGCTCATCGGGGGTGCCGCGCTGCACGACCGCGCCATTGCGCATCACCGCGATCTCTTCGCCCATGGACAGCGCCTCGAGCTCATCCGGCGTGGCATAGACGATTGTCATGCCGAATTGGCGGTGCAGGCGCTTCAACTCCGCCCGCATGTCATGCCGGAGCTTGGCATCGAGATTGGTGAGCGGCTCATCGAGAAGCAGGATCTTGGGGCGGCGAATCAGGGAGCGGCCCAGGGCCACGCGCTGCTGCTCGCCGCCGGACAGCGTGCTGGGCTTACGCTCCAGACGGTGCGAGAGCTTGAGCATCGCCGCGGTTTCCTTCACGCGGGCGTCGATTTCCTCGCGGCCAACCTTCTCCTCGCGGAGAGGGTAGGCAAAATTCTCATAAACAGTGAGGTGCGGATAGAGCGCGAAGGACTGAAACACCATGGAAACGCCGCGGCCCGCAATGGGTGCCGTCGTCATGTCCCGGCCATTGATTTCGAGACGTCCGGAATCGGTGGCGACGAGGCCTGCAATTGTGCGCAGCGTCGTCGTCTTGCCGACGGCGCTGGGCCCGAACAAAACGAAGAAGCGCCCTTCGGCGACATCGAAGGAGAGATTGTCCAGCGCGCGCACTTTCCCGTAGGATTTCGAGATCCCTGAGAGACGCAATGCCGGCACGTTGCTTCCTGCCATTCCCATTCCCTGTTTCTGCGGGCCCTTCAGGGCTCTTGCTTGGCGGGGAGACTAACCTGTCTCTCACGTTTTGCAAGACGCCTCTCACGCTGCCGCACAATGAATTTCTGCACGATTTTCGCGCAGTAACGTATCTAGCCTTTTGCATTCTCCCACTGCCCGGTGCGGGCAGAGAGAAGAACGGCATCAGTGACCAAATCGGTGGCGAGCGCATCCCTAAAGGTGGGGGATGCCGGCTTGCCGCTGGTGAGGCCGTCGATGAAATCCGCCGCCTGATGAATGAAGGTGTGCTCATAGCCGATCTGCAGGCCGGGCACCCACCACTTGGACATGTAAGGATGGTCACCGTCGGTGATGTGCACCGAGCGCCAGCCGCGGGTGCGGCCTTCGTCGCGGTGGTCGAAATACTGCAGGCGGTGCAGGTCATGCAGGTCCCAGAAGATCGAGGCGTGTTCGCCGTTGATTTCCAGCGTGTAGAGCGCCTTGTGGCCGCGGGCATAGCGCGTGGCCTCGAAGCTGCCGAGCGAGCCATTGTCGAAGCGGGACAGGAACAGGCTGGCATCATCGATGCCCACCTTCTCGGTCTTGCCCGTCAAGGCGTGGTGGCGCTCCTTGATGAAGGTCTCCGTCATGCCGGTGACCGTCGCGATGCCGCCGTTCAGCCACATGGCCGTATCGATGCAATGGGCGAGAAGATCGCCAGTCACGCCCGAGCCTGCAACGCCTGCATCCAGCCGCCACAGACCCTGGCCGCCCTGGGGCAGGTCCTTGGAGATCGTCCAGTCCTGCAGGAACTTGGCGCGGTAGTGGAAGATCTTTCCCAGCCGCCCTTCGTCAATCAACTGCTTGGCAAGGGTTACGGCGGGCACGCGGCGGTAGTTATACCACACCATATTGGCCACGCCCGCGCGCTCCACCGCGTCCACCATCTGGCGCGATTCACCGGCGTTGCGGCCCAGCGGCTTTTCGCACATCACCATCTTGCCGGCCTGAGCCGCCGCAATGGCGATTTCCATGTGCGTGTCATTGGGGCTCGCGATGTCGATCAGGTCGATCGATTTGTCATCGATGAGCGCCCGCCAATCCGTGACGCTGTTCTCATAGCCCCACTGTTCCGCGAAACCCGCCGCCTTTTCGGCATTGCGGGCGCAGATGGTCTTCAGCACGGGTTTGTATTCGACGTCGAAGAAATGCGGCACCTGGGAAAAGGCGTTGGAATGGGTGCGGCCCATGAAGCCATAGCCCACCATGCCGATGTTGAGCGGTTTCTTCGCCATCGCCTCAGCCCTCCCAGCCATGCGCGTCGCGGACCTTGATCATCACCGCGAGGATGTCGTTCCAGGTCTGCTGCTTCATCATCACGTCGTTCGGGAACATGCAGCCATCCCAGCAGATGTGCTGGAAGGCCTTGGTGAGGGATCCATCCTTGTTGCGGAGCCACAGGCCAGCGTGCTTCACGATGTCCAGCCGGCCATTGGGGTCCGTCACCATGCAGTGGCGGCCGGTCTTGTCATGGTAGCCCATGCCCTTCACCGTGCCGTCATTCTGGGCCACATGGAAATCGATGGTCCAGGGGCGCAG
Source organism: Aestuariivirga sp. (assembly GCF_965227715.1). Taxonomy (GTDB): domain Bacteria; phylum Pseudomonadota; class Alphaproteobacteria; order Rhizobiales; family Aestuariivirgaceae; genus Aestuariivirga. The sequence continues at coordinate 1,938,509 of NZ_OZ245771.1, forward strand.
CATGTCCGTCATCTTGACGAGGGCCGCATCAAGCGCCGCCTGGTCCTTCCAGTCGAAACCCTCAGGCAGAAGGGCCGCTTCCGGCGCATTGTAGCCCATGGTGTAGAGCAGCGTGTGCGCCATGTCGGCCTGAAAGCCGATGATGCCGGGGCGGTCCGTCTGCTCCAGAGTATCGACCATCGCCTTCCAGCTGTGCATGCCGCCCCAGCAGATTTCGCCCTCGGCCGCGAGGCGCTCGTCATAATCCTTGGCGACGTCACAAGCGGCACGCCAGGTCTCGGCGATGAGCTTGGTGTTGCCCACGGGGTCCTTCACCCAGTCCGAAGGGCTTGCCGCCGAATCGATGCGGATCACGCCATATTTGCGAACGCCAAGCTCGCGCAGCCTTTTCCCCAGCTCGCAGGACTTCCGCACATTGGCGACGAATTTCTTGCGGTCCTCGTCAGACCCCATGGCGGAGCCGCCACCCACCGGCGGCCAGACGGGCGCGACGATCGAGCCGATCGCGAGGTTGTGCCGGGAAGCCTTGTCCGCCAGCGCCTTCACCTCATCATCGGTGAAGTCGATATTGGTGTGGGGTGCGGCATGGAAGAGATCGATGCCATCGAACTTCACGCCATTGACCTCGGCCTTGGCAGTCAGCGCAATCATCGTATCGAGGTCGATGGGGGGTTCAGAATCCGGCCCCTTGCCGACGAGCCCAGGCCACATCGCATTGTGAAGCTTAGGGAAATTGTTCTTGCCCGCCATGTATCCTCCCATGCGGTTAGCTTTCTTTTTCGTGATGTTAGACTTGAATCCCGCTTGCTGTCCAGAACTGTTATATTAGTATGACAGAATGGCCCTGGACCTCTCCACCTACCGGCTTGATCGCTCCCGCCCATTGCGGGACCAGATTTACCCTGTGGTGCGCGGGCTGATCCTGACGGGGGTGATCAAACCCGGCGAAGTGATCGACGAGAAGGCGATAGCCGCACAGCTTCATGTCTCGCGCACGCCCGTGCGGGAGGCCGTGAAGCGACTGTCGGACGAGCATTTGGTGGATGTGGTGGCGCAATCCGCCACGCGCGCGGCCCGGATGGACCGGCATGAGATCGAAGAGTCTTTCCTGATCCGCCGGGCGCTTGAAATGGAGAGCGCGGCCCAGGCCGCCACGCGCATGGGGCAGGAGCATGCGGATCTTCTGCATGACATTCTCTCGCGCCATGAGCGCGCCGTGGAGCGCCGCCATTTTATTGAGGCGATCGCCCAGGACGATGCCTTTCACCATGCCATCAGCGACATCAGCAATCTGCCCCGGCTGTGGGGCACCATCGAGATCTCAAAGGCCCAGCTCGACCGCTGCCGCCACCTGATGCTGCCCCGCGCCGGCCAGGCGGAGGCGACGCTGGAGCAGCACCGGGAGATCATCCGTGCACTGAACAGCCATGACCCTGCGAAAGCGGCCGCCGCCATGAAGGCGCATCTCGATGCGGCTTACAGGAGTACAGTTGCCGTGCTGGATGGGCCGGGGTTGGGCTAACTTTTCCCATTCTGCACTGGATCCACGGCAGGTGCTAAGCCGTATAAGGTCCATGACAAAACCCATGAACAAGGCACGCCGCATGCTGATTTTCACCGCACTGGCCCTGGTGGCCGTCGTGGCCGGGCTTTTGGGTTTCTGGTATGTACAGACGCGGAATGTGGAAATGGCTCCCTATCAGGTGCTCGAAGCGCAAGGTGATATTGAGCTCCGGTCCTACCCGCCGCTCCGCGTGGCGGAGGTAACCCGCACCGGCACGCGCGATCAGGCGGTGCGCGCCGGGTTTGGCCCGCTGGCGCGCTATATTTTCGCCAATGACCGCGCGGGCGAGAAGATCGCCATGACGGCGCCTGTCACGCAAAGGCAAGATGGAAACAGCTGGACCATCCAATTCATCATGCCGTCGGGTTCTTCGCTTGACCGTTTGCCGCGTCCCGCCGGCACCGACGTGCAGCTCCGCGAATTGCCGCCCTCCCGCCGCGCGGCCATACGGTTCAGCGGCTGGTGGTCGGACGAGCTGTTCAACACCAAGAACGCCGAATTGCTGGCCTGGCTGAAGACCAAGGGAATAGCACCCGTGGGGGAGCCGACTTTCGCTTACTACAACGACCCCTTCACCCCGGGATTTCTGCGAAGGAATGAAATCCTCTATGATGTAGGTGAGTGACGTCCTCTCCCGCTCCTTCTGCGGGAGAAGGCCAAACTCGCGCCCCTACTCACAACACAGCTTTCGTCTTCCCATCGCGCGTCATGAGTGCTCCATAAAGCTCCGGCCTGCGGTCACGAAACACACCCCAGCTGCGGCGCAATTCGCCGATGGCATCGAGATCGAAGCTCGCCAGCCGCACGCCTTCTTCGCTACGGTCCATCTCCTCCAGCTTCTCGCCCTGATAATCGGCGATGAAGGAGCGGCCGTAGAAAACGTCTGAGCGGCCGTCGGGTGCCGTCTCCTTCCCCACCCGGTTGGAAGCGAGAAGCGGCATGATGTTGGCCGCCGCGTGGCCGCGCATGACGTTCTGCCAGTGGGACGAGGAATCATAGGTGGGGTTCGGCGGCTCAGAGCCGATGGCCGTGGGATAGAGCAGGATTTCCGCGCCCATCAGCGCCATGGCGCGGGCACATTCGGGGAACCACTGGTCCCAGCAGATGCCAAGCCCAATCCTTCCCACCGCCGTGTCCCACACCTTGAAGCCCGTATCGCCCGGCGAGAAATAGAATTTCTCCTGATAGCCCCGGCCATCCGGAATATGGCTCTTGCGATAGATGCCGAGCTCACGTCCATCGGCATCGACGATCACCGTCGTGTTGTAATGCGCATTGCCGGCGCGTTCGAAAACGCTCACCGGCAACACCACGCCCAGTTCCTTGGCCAGTGCCGCGAAGCGCTTGACGGTCCGGTGCCGGTCGATTTCCTCCGCGCGCTTCAGGAAATGCGCGTGCTGCTCGATGCAGAAGTAATCGCCGTCGAACAGCTCCTCCAGCAGGATGAGCTTCGCGCCCTTGGCGGCTGCTTCGCGCACCAGGCGCTCCGCCTTGTCGCAATTCTTTGCCCAGTCGTTTCCAGATGCCATCTGGGTGATGGCGGCGGTCAACAGTGCCATGCCGGTCAATCCTTCAATCTTGCAACTTCGCGCCGGAAGGGGAGTGCGTCCCCCAAGGGCTCCGCATCAAGCTCTTCGGCATAGCGGTGGCCGGCATAGGTGGCCCAGGCAATGGCGGCAGGCGCATTGGCGTCCCCTATCACCTTCACGCTGCTGAGGCCGAGGTCCGGCCACTCTTCCGCGCGGGCTTTGAGGGCGAGGTAGAGCCCGTCCTCCGGCAGACGCGCGGTGACCATCACGACGGCATCACAGGGGATGCGTTCCGTGCGCCCGGTATAGGTGCAGCTTGCGGTGACGCCGCCCTCCTCCACCGAGACCAGCCCGCGCGTCACCCGCACATCGACCCCCAATTCAAGAAGCCGCGCTTGGATCGTCCCCTGCTCCAGCGTGTTGAAGCTCCACTCCGCCACGCGGGGCGCGGGGGTGAGGAAGGTCACGCTGCAGCCCTTCTGCACCAGAAGCTCCGCCAGCACGCTGCCCATGTAATAGTGGTCATCATCATAAATCACCACATGGCCGGAAGGGAGTGCCCCCGCCATCAGATCATCGGGCGTGAAGATGGGCATCGCCTCATCAATGGCAATCGGCAGCAGGTTGAAGCGCGCAATGCCATCGCGCCGCCAGCGCGCACCCGTGGCAATCGCCACATGTTCGAATCCGAAATTCAGAATGTCATCCGCGGTGAGGTTCGAGTCGCGATAGACATTCACATTGGGCATCTTGGCGATCTGGCCCTGGCGGTAATCGCGCACCCGGGCCCAAGCGGAAAGACCCGGAAGCTTGCTCTCCCGCGTCACGCGCCCGCCCAGCTCCGCGGTCGCTTCCGCCAGCGCCACCTCATAGCCGCGAAGCCCTGCCTTGTGCGCCGCCGAAAGCCCGGTGGGGCCGGCGCCAACGACGAGCACCTTGGCATCGGACTGCTTGTCCCGGATGCGCTCCGGGTGCCAGCCCTTGCGCCACTCTTCCATGAAGGACGAGTTCTGCGTGCAGCGGGAAAGCGACATGGTCATGTCCCCCGTCACACAGATGTTGCAGCCAATGCATTCCCGGATGTCCTCGATGCGGCCTTCATCGATCTTCTTCGGCAGAAAGGGGTCGGCGATCGAGGGCCTTGCCGCGCCGATGAAATCCATAAGCCCCTGGCGCACTTGGCGCACCATCATATCCGCCGAGGTGAAGCGACCAACACCCACCACGGGCTTGGGCGTCAATTGCTTCAGTCCGCGGATCAGGTCTTCCTGGGCGCCTTCGGGCTTGAAGCGGGAGGTGCCGGAACACGCCTCCCAGGTGCCATGGGCGAAATCCCAGAGGTCGGGCAGTTCCGCATGCATTGCCACAAGTTCGCGAAGCTGCGCGTTGGAGAAGCCCGCTTCCCCCGCCAATTCATCCAGCGACAGGCGCACGGCGATGGCGCAGGTATCGCCCACCTCGTCCCGCGCATCCGAGATCAGCTCCTTCAGGAGCCGCGAGCGGTTTTCGAGGGAACCGCCATATTCATCGTTGCGCTGATTGGTGCGGGGCGAGAGGAAATGCTGGATGACGCCGAAGCCATGCGCGCCATAAAGGCAGAGAATGTCGTAGCCCGCCCGCTTCGCCCGGCGGTAGGCAAGCTTGTGCCAGTGGCGGAGGTTTCGGATGTCCTCCCTGTCCATGGCACGCGCCTGCACGGGATCGCTGGTGAAGGTGAGGATGGGCGTGTGGGACGGCGCCAGCGGCACCTCGCGGGTGTAGAGATTGGGGCCATTCGCGCCGGAATAGGCCAGCTCGATTCCCGCCAGCGCGCCGTTGGAGTGAATGGCATCCGCCATCTTGGCCAGCCCCGGCATGTCATCCTCATCCCAGATGCGGAGTTCGATGAAGGGGGTGATTTCGGAGGAGTGGTGGATTTCCACCTGCTCGGTGAAGATCACGCCCCAGCCCCCTTCGGATTTGACGCGGCGCATTTCGGCAGCAGCCGAAGGGTCCCGGTAGCCGCCGCCATTGCAATGCGGCACCTGGTAGAAGCGGTTCTTGGCGGTCACGGGCCCGATCTTGACCGGCTCGAACAGGATGTCATAGCGCGGGTCACGAAGGCTCTTGCCGGCGCCCAGTCCTGAACCGCTGTCCATGGTCGATCTCCTCAGCACATCCTGGCCGCACTCTTGCCAGCCCGGGGCCCATCGCAAAAGGAGATTATCGCGTTACACGATAGAGGAAAATGCGAAGCTGTATTTAGCGGAAGGAAACCGCCTCTGCCGGCTGCGCAGGGGTTTCTGCGGCGACCGGCGCGGCACTGGCAGGTTCGGTATTCGCCACGCGGGTGAGCGGCACGATCTTGACGGTGGCCACACCCATCGCCGTCAGCCCGACCACCTGGGCTGCCCCATAGCTCAGATCGATGATGCGGCCCCGCACATGGGGCCCGCGGTCATTGATACGGACAATCACGGATTTGCCGTTCTTCAGGTTGGTGACGAGGACGCGCGTGCCGAAGGGCAGGCTGCGGTGGGCGGCGGTATAGTCCCGCGGGTTGAACCGCTCACCATTGGCGGTGCGGCTGCCATGCTTGTAGTAAGAGGCCTTGCCTGTCTGGGCTGCGTCTGCCGTAGACCCGAACTGAACCGCCGAGAGGGCGGAAAAGCCCAGAACCGCGACCAAATGCACATGCTTCATGCCCGAAACCTGCCTCACCTGTTAACAACAGCGGCGCACCATAGGCCCAACTGCGGCAGGAATGTGACAGAAGCTTACGCTGCGGCAGTCATGCCATCGAGCGGGATCTGCGGCCGCTTTCCGGCGATCAGGTCTGCCGTCACCCGGGCGGCACCATGGCTCATGGTCCAGCCCATGTGGCCCTGGCCGGTGTTGAACCACAAATTCTTCATGCGCGAGGGGCCCAAGATCGGCGTTCCCTCCGGCGTCATCGGCCTGAGGCCTGCCCAGAAGCTCGCTTTGCTCCAATCCGCGCCGTCCGGAAACAGGGACGTCATGGTGGCGAGCATGGTCTCGAAATCCTGGCGCCGGTGCTCCCGCCCGTAACCGGAGAATTCAGCCGTCGCCGTCACCCGGATGCGGTCCTTGTAGGGCGCATAGGCAACGAGTGTCTCCTCATCGACGCCGCCAATCGCGGGCGGATTGTTGCGGCCCGCCATGGGTGCCGTGATGGCATAGCCCTTGACCGGATAGATCGGCAGGTCCTGGCCCAGCTGCCGCGCCAGATGCGGGGAGTAGACGCCGAGGCAGAGGACGATCACATCCGCCGTCTCGCGGCCCTTGTCCGTCATCACCGCGGTGATGCGGTCACCCGCCGTCTCGAAGCCGGTCACGGTGGTGTTGTATTTGAAGGTCACACCCTCCCCGCCCAGCCACTTCGCCATGTTCTGCGCGAACATCCGGCAGTCGCCGCTCTCATCGTCAGGCGCATAGAGCGCGCCCGCGAATTTCGATTTGACGGGCCCGAGTGCTGGATCTTTCGCGGCCACCTCATCCCGGTTCAGCGTTTCGATGCGGCAGCCATTGTCCGAGAGGATGCGGGATTTGGCGGCGGCGGCCTTCAGCGCCTGTTCGGACCGGTAGAGATAGAGAAGGCCACCGCTGCGTCCATCATACGCCACGCCGGTGCGCTCAACCGTTTCGTGGAAGACGTCCATGGAATAGGTACAGAGCTTCACCTTGCGGGTGGTGTTGAGTGCGGCGCGCTCGGGCGTGCACTGCCCCCAGAACCGCCACATCCAGGACCAGAAACGCGGGTCCGCCGAGAACTTGAAGCGCAGCGCCTGGTCCCCCCGCCACAGCGAGCGGAGCAGGATCTTGGGTGCTGCGGGGGATGACCAGGCATAGGCATGGCCCGGGGCGAAAAGGCCCGCGTTGGAGAAGCTGGTGAAATTGGCGGGCTCCGGCTCCCGGTCGATCACCGTCACCTCATGGCCATCACGGTTCAGCTCATAGGCCGTGGTGATGCCCACGATCCCTGCCCCCAGCACCAGCGCCTTCATCGATCCACCCTTTTGATCTTGTCTTTGCGCAATGCTAGCAAGGCGGCATCATGGCTTCCACCACACATCCGCATGCCTTCCATTTCACCCGCGCAGTCGACAGCTATTGGGAGGCATCGGCAGACCCGCTCGATCTGGCAACACCGCCACTTACAGGCGATGCGCGTTGCGAGGTGGCGATCATCGGTGCGGGCTTCACCGGGCTCTCCGCGGCCATCGAGCTGGCGGAGTCCGGTGTGGACGTCCGCGTGCTGGAAGCGGGCCATGTGGGCTGGGGTGCGTCTGGCCGCAATGGCGGCTTTGCCTGCATCGGCTCCCACAAGCTGTCCTATGGCAGGATGATCGAGACCTATGGGCTCGAGGCGACGCGGCAGTATTATGCGAACATGCGCCAGTCGGTTGAGCTGGTGCGGGAGAACCTCACGCGCTTCGGCATCGATGCCTGGGCGGCAGGTGATGGCGAAGTGACCCTCGCCCATCTTCCCGGCCGCGTGGAGGAACTGCGGGCCGAGCAGGCCTATCTGGCGAAGACCTTCGGCGATGAGACGGAGTTTCTGACCAAAGCGGAACTGGTGGCACGCGGGCTCGATGGTCCCGGTTTCCATGCGGGCCTCAAGGGCGATGTTGGTTTCGGCATTCATCCCTTAAACTATGCGCGGGGCCTGGCGCGTGCTGCGGCGAAGGCGGGCGCGCGCATTCACGGCCGTTCCCGTCTAATCCGCTGGGAGGAGACGCCAGAGGGCCACCACCTCCACACCGCCGAGGGACGGCTCACCGCAAAGCAGGTGATCGTGGCGACCAATGGCTATACGCCGGAAGATGTGTCCCCACGCCACGCGGGGCGGCTGATGCCGACGCTCTCCAGCATCCTCGTCACCAGGCCTCTGACCGAAGAGGAGCGGCGTGAACAAGGCTGGACCTCGCCGCTCATGGCCTATGATTCGCGGAAGCTTCTGCATTATTTCCGGCTGCTGCCCAATGGCCGGTTCCTGTTCGGCGGGCGCGGCGGCACGGATGCCTCGAACGCGGGCGAGGCCGCCTACCGCGTGGTGATGACGAGGCGTTTCAATGAGCTCTTCCCAGCCTGGGCAAAGGTTGAGGTCACGCATTATTGGCGGGGCTTCGTCTGCCTCGCCTATGACCTCGTGCCCTTTGTGGGCGCTCTCGACGAAAAGAAGACGGTGTGGACGGCAATTGCCTATCACGGCAATGGCGTGGCCATGGGCTCCTGGAGCGGGCGCGCGGTGGCGCGGCTTCTCCTCACGAAAACGGCGCGTGATGAGCTTTCGCCCGTCCTCACACGCCGCCTGTCCCGCTTTCCGCTTCCCGCCTTCCGCCCGCTTTATTTGAAGGGCGCTTATGTTTGGTATGGCTGGCAGGATGGACGATAGAGCAGAGCCCGGGGACCCCCACCCTGCCCCTCCCCACAAGGGGGAGGGGCAGGGATGGGGGGGCCGCGAGTGCCGCTGCCCATGACCCTCGTTACTTCTTGCGAGCCTTCTTCGCGGGCTTCTTGGCCACCTTCTTCGCGCTGGCCTTCACGGCCTTCTTGGCCGGGGCCTTCTTCGCGGATTTCTTCGCAGCCGGAGCAGCCTTGCGGGCGGCACGCTTGACGATCGCCGCTTCGACCATGATCTCGACATCGAGGCCCGGAGCAGCGAGGGCCGATTCGACCGTGGCGCGGGCGGGCGTCTGGCCCGGCACCACCCATTCGTCCCAGGCAGCGTTCATCTCGCCGAAGGTCTTGATGTCGGTGAGCCAGATATTGGCCTTGATGATGTTGGTCTTGGAGGAGCCCGCCTTCTTCAGCGTGGCTTCGATCTGAGTCAGAACGTCCTTGGTCTGCTCATTGACGGACTTGCCGGCGGCCGCTTCGGCCACGAAGCCTGCGAGATAGACGATGTTGCCGTGGATGACGGCGGAGCTCATGCGCTTGCCGGCGTCGATTCGTTTCAATGTCATGGGATACCCTCTCTGAAGACTGCGCTGTCTTAGCGGGCTTTCGCAACGGCATCAATCACGCTGAGCAGAACGCGCGGCAAAGTCTCGAAGGCATAGGGCGCGTGCAGGCGCTCGAGCCAGTGATGATAGTCGCGGCCCCAGGGTCCGATATTGATGCAAGGGTATCCTGCTGCATCAGGCATCACGAAGCTCGAGCCCCAGATGGGCGTGTTGGCGGCCGCGGTTGAAAGATCGCCCGCGGCTTCGCCGAGGAAGCTCATGTCAGAGATGCCGGGGAAATAGCGAACCGCAGACAGGCCATGCGCTGCCGCAGCCTTCACGATCGTATCTTCAAGTGCGGCATCGGAAAGCGATACGGGCGGATAGGGAATGGAGCCGAAGCCCAAAACCACCGCAGGCCCTGAGAGGCCCGATGCACGCCACAGCTCCGCCGTCACCCGCTTGGCGCGCTCCGGCAGGTCGAGGCCTTCAACTGCGGCCACTTCCCGCGCGATCTGCGCCACATCGGCTGGCCGAACACGGGCCGCGATCTCGGCATAGGTCATGACCGGAATGTCACGGTTCAACCGGTGAGAGGCCCTCGCCATGGCGCGGCGGGCGAGCATGAGGGAGATGTCCAGCACCTCGCCTGCATTGCGCCGGTGCTGCAGCGTGTTCCAATAGAGCCAGCATTGCGCCGGTGTCGTGACGTTGTAACCCGCTTTCAGATCCTTGGCGTGAAGGGCCGTGGGCGGTGCCGCAACTTCAGTACCGCTCATTTCCGCAAGTTCGGGTGCGAGCTCGAATTCGGTCAGGAGTTCGGCGCCGAGATAGGCGGCATTGGCCCCGTCCTGCGGGTAACAGGCGTGGGCTTCCTTGCCGGTCACGAGCGCGGTCAAAAGCTGCTTGCCGATGGAGCCGAGCGCCACCACGCGGCCAGCCGTGCCATCGCCCTGGTCCGAAATTGCATCGAGGTTGATGACGAGCGCGATATCGAGGTCATGCGCCGCAGCGATGTCCGGGAGCTGCGCCGCAGCGGCACGGGCACCGGCCGAGCGCTCCTCCTCATCGGCCACGCCAATGAAGAGGAGATTGGCCTCACCCCTATAGGACTCCATGGCGGCGATCCCCGCGGCGAGGCCTGCCTTCATGTCCAGAAGGCCGCGGCCCGGCAGGAATTCGCCCGATTCGAAATCAGACAGTGCCAGCGGATTCTCGCCCGTGCGGCGCAGGCGCGCCACGATCTCCGGCAGCAGCCGTTCGGCCGAAAAGGCCAGGGGCTGCAGCGCGCCAAAATCATCAACCGGCACGACATCGAAATGGCCGGTGAGCACGATGGTGCGGCGGCCCCGCCCGCGTTTCAGCGCGAAAACATTGCTGCGCCCATCCTGGGGGATTGGTTCCGTCCAGGCCTTGTCAAAGTGAGAGAGGACGCGCGCCAGCTTCGGGGCGAAGTCAGCCTCATCCTGCGTGCCGGTGACGGAGGGCCAGGAGGTGAGGGTAAGTGCTAACTCCCGCGCCCGCCCCGTCAGATCATTCCTCACGCCAGGGTCCGGTCATAGGCGAGCACCGCATTGAGCAGCACCTGGGAGCCGGCACCGCATTCCTCCAGCGTGGTCGATTCCGCCTCATTGTGCGAAATGCCGCCTAAGCACGGCACGAAGACCATGGTGGTGGGTGCAACCCGCGCAATATAGGCGGCATCATGCCCCGCACCGGAGGCCATTTCACGCGTCGAATGGCCCGCCTGTGCGGCCCCGTCCCGCACACAATCGATGAGCTGCGGCGCGAACTTCACCGCAGGCGAATTCCAGATGCCCTTCTCTTCGAATTCCACGCGCAGCTCTTCCGCGATCTTCGGCAGGGCGGCGCGGTATTCCGCCTCCATCTTGTCCAGCACGCGCTCATCCGGGTGGCGGAGATCGACGGTGAAGAACACTTCGCCCGGCACCACATTGCGGCTGTTGGGCCGGTTCTCGATCAAGCCTACGGATGCCACGCCGGGAAGATTGTTCATGCCCACCTGGTGAATGGCCTCGATCATGCGGGCGGCGGCGAGCAGCGCATTCTTGCGCAGGCCCATCGGTGTGGCACCTGTGTGGGATTCCTGGCCCTTCACCGTCACCTCATACCAGCGCATGCCCTGAACACCGGTGACGACGCCGATCATCTTGTTCTCGGCCTCGAGGATCGGCCCCTGCTCGATGTGAAGCTCGAACATGGCCTGGAACTTTATGTCACCCGCCTTGATCTTGCCCTTGTAGCCGATGCGTTCCAGCTCGGCGCCCAGCGTGATGCCTTGGCGGTCCTCCCGGCTATACGCATAATCCGTGGTGAAGACGCCGGCATAAACGCCAGAGCACAGCATGGCAGGCGCAAAGCGCGAGCCTTCTTCATTGGTCCAGTTGACGATCATCACCGGCGCATTGGTCTCATAGCCCATATCAACCAGCGTGCGCATGGCTTCGAGAGCGCCGAGAACCCCCAGCACGCCATCGAACTTGCCGCCCGTGGGCTGCGTGTCGAGATGGGATCCCATGGCGATGGGCGCCAGATCGCTGCGCTTGCCGGGCCTGGTTGCGAACATGTTGCCAAGCTCATCCACCTCCACGGTGCAGCCCAGCGCCTCGCATTCGGCCTTGAACCAGTCACGCACGCGCTTGTCTTCGTCGGAGACGGTGAGGCGCTTGATGCCGCCCTTGGGCGTTCCGCCAAACTGTGCGGTTTCCATCAGGCTGTCCCACAAGCGCTGCGGGTTGATGGTGAGGTTGCTGCGCGAGGTCATGGCTTAAATTCCTTAGCTGGGAGAGAGGGGGCCCATGGCGATGCCCTCCTTGTGCCGCGCAAACTATCAGGCGCGGGGCGCTTCGTCATCCTCCGGCCGGTCCTTCGGCCATGTGATGAAGAAGGTGTAGACCGCATAACCAAGCATGCCTGCGGCCAGCGCGATCCACAGGCCCGAGTCGCCCTTGTAGAGTTCGAAGCCCAGCCACAACACGATCGTCACCACCATGCTCACGCGAACCCACAGCGGCTTGTAGAAAGGGTGTTTCTGCTCGTCCTTAAACACTTTGCGCCTCAGTTCCCGTCAATTTCGCTGCCCATGATGGCAAGCGCCTGTTGATAGACGCTTGCGGCATTCCAGCCCTGCAGCGCCACGAAATTGGGCTGGCCCGGCTGATAGCCCGCACCGGGCCGCCAGCCATGGGCACGCAGGAAATTAGCGGTAGAGGCCAGCGCATCCGCCTTCTGGTTCAGGTTGATGCCACCGCCATCGATCGAGGCGCCATATTGCAGCACGTTCTTTGGCAGAAACTGCGTCTGCCCCACTTCCCCATGCATGGCGCCCGTGGAGGAAGACGAGAGCACGCCGCGGTCAACCAGGATCAGCGCTGAAATCAGCTGTTCGCGAAAAAAGTCTGGCCGCCGGCAATCATAGGCAAGCGTCGCCACCGCGGAGAGCGTGTTCTGATGGCCCATGTAATTGCCAAAGGCCGTCTCCATGCCCCAGATGGCGATCAGCGGACCCGGCGGCACGCCGTAGCGCTTCTCGATCTGCTTGAAGAGCTTCGCGTTCTGCGCCTTGAGCCGCCTGCCCTGCGAAACGATGGTGGCTGATCCGCGCTTCTGCATGAAGGCATCCAGCCCCAGCTTGAAGGAATGCTGGGAACGGTCCGCCTTTATGGTGGCGGTTGCGTAGCTCGTGCGCTCCAGCGCGGCGAGGCCCTTGGCGCCAACGCCCTGCGCCTGCGCTTCGGCGGCGTATTTCTGCTTCCAGGCCTCGAAGCCCGCCCCCGTCTTCCCGCAGGACGCCGCGAACACAGGCGCTGAAAGCCCCAGCATCAGCGCAAGACAAAGCACGATCCGTCGCATCAGAAGCCCCCACGCCTGCATCACATCACCGATTTCTGGAGAATGCCACTTTGTACCCCGAAGAGCGCGCGCTGTCAAGGATTAAATTCCGGATCACGGAACGATATCGTCGCGCACCACCGGCTTGGGTTGCGTCAACCCCTTCCAGATCGCGTTGGCCACATTGACCGGCGCATTGGGTTCGCGCGCCACGAAATCCCCATCGCCGGGCTTTGCCCGCATGTCCCCCTCATGCCAGGCAATGCGCCCGCGCGAGAACACGGTGCGCGGAACGCCGGTGCAGGTGTAGCCCTCGAACACATTGTATTCGATGCGGGAGACCTGGTTTTTGGCAGTGATGGTCTTGGTGGCCTTGGGATCCCAGATCACAATGTCCGCATCCGAACCCGCCATCACCGCGCCCTTGCGCGGGTAGATGTTCAGGATGCGCGCAATGTTGCTGGAGGTGGCCGCCACGAATTCTTCCTTGGTGAGCCTGCCGGTGTTGACGCCCGCACTCCACAGCACCGGCATGCGGTCTTCAAGCCCGCCGGTGCCGTTGGGAATCCTGGTGAAGTCCTTCAGCCCGTTCCGTTTCTGCGCCACGGTGAAAGCGCAGTGATCAGTGGCGACGACGGACAGCGTGCCGGACTGGAGGCCCGCCCACAGCGTGTCCTGGTGCTTCTTGTTGCGGAAGGGCGGGCTCATCACGCGGCCCGCGGCGTAGTCCCAGTCCTTGTTCTGATATTCGCTGTCATCCAGCACGAGATACTGGACGAGCGGCTCGCCGAACACGCGCTGGCCCGCCTGCTTGGCGCGCCTGATCGCATCATGCGTCTGCTCGCAGGAGACATGCACGATGTAGAGCGGGCAGCCCGCCATATCCGCAATCATGATGGCGCGGTTGGCGGCCTCGCCCTCAACCTCCGGCGGGCGCGAATAGCTGTGGCCCTCGGGGCCCGCCACGCCGCGCGCCAGAAGGTCCGCCTGCATGCGCGCCACCACGTCCCCGTTCTCGGCATGGACCAGCGGCAGGGCGCCCAGCTGCGCGCAGCGGCGGAAGGAATTGTAGAGCTCGTCATCATTCACCATCAGCGCGCCCTTATAGGCCATGAAGTGCTTGAAGGTGTTGATGCCATAGGTCTTGACGACGGTTTCCATCTCGTCGTGAATTTGCGGGGACCATTGTGTGACGGCCATGTGGAAGGAGTAATCCGCGCAGGCCTTTTCCGCCTTGTGGCGCCAGGCCTGATAGGCCGCGAGCATGGATTCGCCGGGAGCCGGAATGCAGAAATCCACGATCATGGTGGTGCCGCCCGAGAGCCCCGCCTTGGTGCCCCACTCGAAATCATCTGCCGAGACGGTGCCCATGAACATGAGTTCCATATGGGTGTGCGGGTCGATGCCGCCTGGTATCACATAGCAGCCGCCCGCATCGATGATCTCCGCTCCGGCGGGCGCTTCGAGCTTCGGGCCGACGGCAATGATCTTGTCCCCTTCAATCAGCACATCGGCGCGCTGCGAATGGTCATGGTTCACAACGGTGCCGCCGCGGATCAGGGTGGTCATGGGCTTTCTTCCTCCAGCTAATGGGCACAAGAGTAAGGGTGTGGCGGTTGCCTTTGCAAGCCTTCACGGCATCCCGCCGCACGCCACAATCGGCCGCGGCGGCGCGCCGGTCAGTCCTGGCGGGCTCCGCTCTCCTCTACATCGATCTGGAGACTGGGTTCGCACATATTGATGGCCTGCAGAATGGCGCCAAGCTGCGCCTGTTCGTGGGCGGGGACGTGGAAGCTGATGGGTCCCACCGTGCCGCCGCCCGCCCGGATCCGTGCCAGAAATCCCTCCGGTTCGGACAACAGGGCGGTCGAGATCACAAGGCTTTCGCACTCGCGAAACAACGTCTTGCGGCGCTTGACCGTAGCGGCGACCACATGCATCCAGGGCACGGTTTGCCGGCCCCAGGCCGTGCGCCCCTCCACACCGGCCCGGCTGATCACCAGAAAGGCCTGGTGATCGATGAGGAGCAGCAGGCTCTCCAGCATGCGGACCAACACTTCCCCCAACAGCACCGTCAGGAGAAGGATTTTCGGCCAGATGGGCAGGATCAGATAAACCGGCAACGCCAGCAGCAGCATGCCGAGTATGAACGTGTACTTCTGAAATTGCAGGTTGTCCCTGAGGGAGAACAAAGGCGAGCCGCCGCGCATGAAACTGACGATGGCCCCGATAACCAGGAGCAAGCCAAGGAACGCCAGGCTTGCGGTCTCGCGCCGCGACCCCAGATCCAGCAGTTTCAGCCCGTCAAGCCACCCCACCGGATTGGCAGTGGAGTGGAGATAAGGATGACGGATGGCAAACAGAAAGACTGCAACCAGAACATAGATGGGAATTCGTGCCGCCAACAGCGGCTGGGGGGTTAGATAAAATTCATAGTACAACTCATCTCGCATCTGGCCCGCTTCCTCCCATCCGCAAAGGGAGGATTAGCGCAATCAAGGATTGAATCAAGCAGGATGCTCAGCGCCGAAAGCGACCGCGCCAGCGATGGTCCGTCTCCTCCGTGAAGATCATGCTGCTGCGCCGGAATGAGAGGCCTGACACTGCCTCGCCGCCTGCCCCGCCATTGCGCACCCTGAAGTCAATTTTCCGCTTGGCCCACGAAATACCTAAAGTTTATTGTTCGCCATTATTGACAAAGGCCGCGTTCCCGCGGCCTTTGTCTCGTCGTACCTGCAATGGCAGGTGGTTTACATGCCCTTGGCCTTGTCCGTCACGACGCTGGTCCAGGCGCCTTCCGGCTTTTTGGTGATGACGGGGTCGGAGCCGCCCTTCATCAGCGTGTCCACCGTGCGCTGCGCGGCGGCGACGTCCAGGGTGCCGTCGGAGCCTTCAGTGAGCTTGTTGATCTCGCTCATCATGCGCTTCTGGTGCTCGATGGTCTGGGCGCCGGAGGCATCATTGTCGATGACGATTTGGGCTGCTTCATCCGAATTGGCGCGGGCATAGTCCCAACCCTTTTCGGAGGCCTTGACGAATTTCGCCATGGTCTCGACGAAGGCCGGATCCTTCAGCTTGTCCTCGAGGACGTAGAGGCCGTCTTCGAGGGTCGCCACGCCTTCATCTTCATATTTGAATGTGACGAGTTCCTCGGGCTTCACGCCGGCCTCGATGACTTGCCAATATTCATTGTAGGTCATGGTCGAAATGCAATCGGCCTGCTTCTGCAGCAGCGGGTCCACGTTGAAGCCCTGCTTGATTACGGTCACGCCATCAGCACCACCCGTGGTCGGCAGCTTGAGCTGGCTCATCCAGGAGAGGAACGGATACTCATTGCCGAAGAACCAGACACCCAGCGTCTTGCCCTTGAAATCCGCCGGGCTGGTGATGCCGGTGTCCTTCCGGCAGGTGAGCATCATGCCGGACTTGGCGAAGGGCTGGGCGATATTGACGACGGGCGAGCCCTTCTCGCGCGTGGCGAGAGCAGACGGCATCCAGTCCACCACCACATCCGCACCACCGCCAGCCAGCACCTGCTGCGGGTTGATGTCGGGGCCACCGGGCATGATCGTCACGTCGAGGCCTGCATCCTTGTAGAAGCCCTTGGCGGCTGCCACGTAATAGCCGGCGAACTGCGCCTGCGTCACCCATTTGAGCTGCAGCTTCACGGCTTCCGCCATGGCCGCGGTTCCGCTCATCAGAATTGCCGCGGACGCCGCCGCTGCCATCAGATATTTCTTCATCTTGCGCGTCTCCTCTTGTTGTTTGCCGTGTCTTGCCGCCTATTTTCGGTAGGACGGATGCCAGAAGGTCACCCGGCGTTCGAGGAACACCAGAAGACCATAGAAAACCGAACCCGTGATGGCAGCCACCGCGATTTCGGCCCAAACCATGTCCAACCCCAGTCTGCCAACTTCCGTCGAGATGCGAAAGCCCATGCCGACGATGGGCGTGCCGAAGAACTCGGCAACGATGGCACCGATCATGGCAAGGGTGGCGTTGATCTTGAGGGCGTTGAAAATGAAGGGCATGGCCGCGGGAAGCCTGAGCTTCACCAGCGTCTGCCACCAGGATGAGCCATAGCTGCGCATCAGGTCCCGCTCCAGGTGGCCCGAGGCCTGGAGGCCCGCAACCGCGTTCACCAGCATGGGAAAGAACGTCA
Source organism: Aestuariivirga sp. (assembly GCF_965227715.1). GTDB lineage: Bacteria > Pseudomonadota > Alphaproteobacteria > Rhizobiales > Aestuariivirgaceae > Aestuariivirga. The sequence continues at coordinate 1,955,561 of NZ_OZ245771.1, forward strand.
TCACCACCACCATTGCCGCCTTGGACTGCCAGTCGAAGCCGAACCACATGACGAGGATTGGTGCCACACCCACAATGGGCAATGCCGCCACGAGATTGCCGAGCGGCAGCAGGCCCCGCTTGAGGAAGGGGATCCGGTCACACATGAGAGCGGCGAGGAAACCGGAGAGCGAGCCAATGATCCAGCCGGGGATCACCGCGCGCACCACCGTCTGCCAGAAATCCACCCACAGAATGGGAAGCGAGGTGATGAGCTTCGCCCAGATGTCACTGGGCGCCGGCAGCAGCACGGCGGAAACGTTGAACTCTTTCACCACCGTTTGCCAGACGATCAGCACACCGATCCCGAACAGAGCGGGATAAAGGATATCGGTGAACTGGCCCTTGCGCTCCGCCTTCATGGCCTGGCCCCCATGCGGCGAAGCGTTGCCGCCTCGAGAAAGCCCACCAGCCACACGAGCCCCGCCGCAATGAAGGACCCCATGAAGAGGGCCGCCCAGATCTGCACCGTCTGGCCGTAATAAGAGCCTTGCAGCAGCCTGGCGCCGATCCCGGCGACGGCACCCGTCGGCAATTCGCCCACGATGGCCCCGGTCAAGGCAATTGCAACGGCCACTTTCAACGACGTGAACAGGAACGGCACGGAGGCCGGAAAGCGCAGCTTCCACAAAACCTGGCTGGCCGATGCGTGATAGGTGCGCATCAGATCGAGCTGCATCGTTTCAGGCGACGTCAGCCCCTTCACCATGCCGATGGTGACGGGAAAGAAGCAGAGATACATCGAGATCAGGGACTTCGGCAGAAGCCCGGTGAAGCCCATGGACCCCAGCACCACGATCACCATGGGCGCAATGGCCAGGATCGGGATGGTCTGGGACGCAATGATCCAAGGCATCAGGCTTTTGGCCAGGAACTTCACATGCACGATGGCAACTGCCAGCACGATGCCGAGCAGCGAGCCCAGCACGAAGCCCAGAAGCGTGGAGGAGAGCGTCACCCAGCCGTGATAGACGAGGGATTTCGGCATCCAGGGCTTCACCGTGAACACGCTTTTCCAGAACTCGATCGCAATCTGATGGGGTGCCGGAATGACGGGGCGCATCTCGTTCCAGGAGAAGGCCAGCGTGTTCGACAAACCGCCGCCGGCGGCCGCTATCTTCGGCCCGGTGATCACCCAGTTCATGGGAATGGCGGCAAGATACCAGGCGAGCAGAATGATGAGGCAGACCACCGTGACGGGGAACGCATTTCCCTTCTCCCGCTCCGGAGCTTTCGCGGTAATGGCGGGTGCAGCGCTCACTCAATCCTCATAGGAGTGGCCGGCCTTGAGGCCCTCGCGCACGCGGTGGGCAATCTTGAGGAATTCCGGCGTTTCGCGAATATCAAGTGAGCGGTTGCGGGGAAGATTGGTCTCGATCACATCGATGATGCGGCCGGGCCTGGGGCTCATCACCACGATCTTGGAGGAGAGGAAAACGGCCTCGGGAATCGAATGGGTGACGAAGACGACGGTCTTCTTCGTGCGGTCCCACAGTTCCAGAAGCTGCTGGTTCAGCTTGTCCCGCACGATCTCGTCCAGGGCGCCGAAGGGCTCATCCATCAGCAGCAATTTGGGGTCAAAGGCCAGGGCGCGTGCGATCGACACCCGCTGCTGCATGCCGCCTGAAAGCTGCCAGGGATATTTCTCCTCGAAGCCCTTGAGGTTGACGAGCTCCAGATTGCGCGCCACGCGCTCGGCCGCATTGTCGAGCCCCATAATCTCCAGCGGCAGCCCAACGTTCCGCTTCACCGTGCGCCAGGGATAGAGGGCAGGGGCCTGGAACACATAGCCATAGGCGCGCTTCAGCCGCGCCTCCTGCGGGGTCATGCCATTGACGGTGATCGTGCCGGAGCTCGCCTGTTCGAGATCGGCGATCACGCGGAGCAGCGTGGTCTTGCCACAGCCCGATGGGCCGATGAAGGAGACGAAATCGCCATCCTCCACCTCGAGGCTCACCTTTGAGAGCGCATAGACGGGCGCGTCCGCCGTCTGAAATACGAGGCTCAGCTCGCGTGCCGAAATCACTGGCCCCGCCAACTCCGCTCCTCCCCTGGTCTCTTGTTGCTTGGGCGAAACGCTAACCGCTCTTGACCATTCGATCAAGAATTAACACAGTGGCCGCATGGCACAGGCTGACACCGGCCCCCGGAAGACCCGCATCCAGGCGCAGAACGAGGAGCTGATCCTCAAGGCGGCGCTGGAGGTGTTCTCGGCCTATGGCTTTCGCGGCGCGACCGTTGACCAGATCGCCGCAAGCTGCGGCCTGTCCAAACCCAATCTGCTCTATTACTTCCGCCGCAAGGAAGACATTTACGTCGCCGTGCTGGAACACACGCTGCAGGATTGGCTGGAGCCCTTGCGCCAGATGGATGCCGCGGGCGAACCCATTGCCGAAATCACCCGCTACATCCGCGCCAAGATCCGCATGTCCCGCGACAACCCGGCGGCGTCACGGCTGTTCGCCAATGAGATCCTCCATGGCGCTGCCGCCATCGGCGGCTTTCTCAAAGGCCCGCTGCGGCAACTGGTGGACGAGAAGGCAGCCATCATCCAGGGCTGGATTGCCGAGGGGCGGCTGAACCCGGTCGACCCGCAGCATCTCATCTTCGCGATCTGGGCGACGACCCAGCACTATGCCGATTTCGATGCCCAGGTGAGCGCCGTTACCGGCAATCCCCCGGACGTGATGCAAAAGGCGGAAGAAACGCTGACCACGCTGTTCGTGGAGGGGTTGAGGCCGCGATAATTGAAATTCACCTCAGATCTTCGGCGCGTAATCGGCCCCATTCACCGTGCCGGGCCTGCCTTCAAGGTGAAGCGCCGTCACCCGCTCGGGCGCCTCTGCGATGACCTTGGCTCCTTTCACCACCTTCAGCCGGGCAGGCTTCAGGCGCAGCGCCTCCACCGGGGTCTTCGCTTGCAGCACCACGAAATCTGCCTTGCAGCCCTTCTCCAACCCATAACCCTCGAGATGCATCGCCTTGGCAGGATTGACGGTCACCGCATCGAAAGCCCAGCGCATCGCCTCGGGCGTGGTCATCAGGCCCACATGAAGCCCCATCCCCGCCGCTTCCAGCATGTCGGCCTGGCCCAGCGGGTACCATGGGTCCATCACGCAATCATGCCCGAAGGACACATTGATGCCCGCCGCGCGCAGTTCCGGAACGCGCGTCATGCCGCGGCGCTTCGGGTACGTATCGTGGCGGCCCTGCAGCGTGATGTTGATGAGGGGGTTCGGCGTGGCGTGGAGCCGGGCCTCGGTCATCAGCCCGATCAGCTTTGAGGCATAGTAATTGTCCATCGAATGCATGGAGGTCAGGTGCGAGCCCACCACGCGGCCCTGGAGGCCCAGACGCTGCGTTTCGTAGACCAGCGCCTCGACGTGGCGGGAGAGCGGATCATCGGTTTCGTCGCAATGGATGTCGACGAGAAGCCCGCGTGCGGCGGCGATTTCGCAGAGCTCCTTCATGCTCGCGGCACCGTCGGCCATGGTGCGCTCGCCATGGGGAATGCCGCCCACCACATCCACGCCAAGGTCCAGCGCGCGAAGTAAATTCGTCCTGGCCGACGGATCCCGGTAGAAACCATCCTGCGGGAAGGCCACCAGCTGCAGGTCAATGTAAGTTGAGACGCGCCGTCTGACCTCGAGCAGCGCTTCGACGCACAGCAGCCTGTCATCACACACATCGACATGGGTGCGGATGGCGAGAAGACCCTGCGACACGGCAAGATCGCAATAGCGCATGGCCCGCTCGATGACGGCGTCATGCGTCAGCAGCGGCTTCAGCTCTCCCCACAGCGCGATGCCCTCGAGCAGCGTGCCGGAATTGTTGAGCCGCGGCATACCGAGCGAGAGCGTGGCATCCATATGAAAATGTGCATCGATGAAGGGCGGCGAGACGAGATAGCCCTGGGCGTCGATCACCTCCCGGGCATCGCCCTTGATGGCGGGCGCGACCTCGGCGATCCTGCCATCCACGCAGGCAATGTCCATGGCCTGCCGCCCGTCCGGCAGCGTCACGTTTCTCACCAGAAGATCGATCATGCTGCCCTCATCATCCAATGTCCGTCATGCCAGCGAAGGCTGGCAACCCGCCTCAGGCCGCCAAAGTGGGATTCCGGCCTTCGCCGGAATGACGGCCGTACAGAACTCACGCCAGCTTCTTCAGCTCCGTGAGGATGGCCGCGCCCATCTGGCTTGTCGTTGCATTGGCCGCCTGGCCGCCGGCGATATCCTTGGTGCGGATGCCCTTGGCAAGGACGGCGGCAATGGCCTGATCGAGCTTGTCGGCCCAGTCTCCCAATCCAAAGGAATAGCGCAGCGCCATGCCGAAGCTGGCGATCATGGCGATGGGGTTCGCAGCGCCCATTCCCGCAATATCAGGGGCCGAGCCATGCACCGGCTCATAGAGCGACTTGCGCCGGCCCGTCGTTGCATCTGCTGCGCCAAGCGAGGCCGATGGCAGCATGCCGAGGGAGCCTGTGAGCATGGCGGCAACGTCCGACAGCACATCGCCGAACAGATTGTCGGTGACGATCACATCATATTGCTTGGGCCAGCGGACGAGCTGCATGGCGCAATTGTCCGCCAGCACATGCTCGAGCTGGATATCGGGATATTCAGCCGCGTGCACGCGGGTGACGACTTCGTTCCACAACACGCCCGTCTTCATGACGTTGCGCTTCTCGGCTGAAGACACTTTCTTGTTGCGGGTGCGGGCGAGCTCGAAGGCCACACGGCTGATGCGCTCGATCTCGTAGGTTTCATAAACCTGCGTATCGATGCCACGCTTCTGGCCATTCCCGAGATCCGTGATGGTCTTGGGCTCTCCGAAATAGACGCCTCCCGTCAGCTCACGCACGATCAGGATATCGAGGCCTTCGACCACTTCGCGCTTGAGCGATGAGGCATCGGCCAAGGCGGGGTAGCAGATGGCGGGGCGCAGATTGGCGAAAAGGCCCAGATCCTTGCGCAGGCGCAGGAGGCCTGCCTCGGGGCGCACCTCATAGGGGACCTTGTCCCATTTGGGGCCACCGACCGCGCCGAACAGCACGGCATCAGACGCCATGGCCTTGGCCATGTCGGCTTCCGAAATTGCCTGGCCATGCGCATCATAAGCCGAGCCGCCGACAAGCCCGCGGTCAATCTCGAAATGGGCAATGCCTTGCGCGTTGAACCAGGCGATCACCGCCTCGACTTCCTTCATCACCTCCGGGCCGATGCCGTCACCCGGAAGCAGGAACAGATTGTAGCTCGCCATGAAAAACGCCCCGATTGCTGAAATCGGGGCGATGGGTAGCGGCTTGACGTGCCGGAGGCAAGGGGGAACTGGGCCTGCCTCCGGCTGCTTGCGATTAGGCTCCGCCCAGCACGTTACTCAACTTGCTGATGCCGGTGGGCAGCATATCAACGCCGGGGAAAACATCCTTGTTGATGAACTGCGTGTTGGTTCCGGCATCCGCGATGTCCAGATGCTCCTTGATGACCGCCTTGAACAGATCGCGCGTGTCATAACGCGCATAGACATCCTTGTTGGCGGCCAAAGCGCCGGGAGCCAGAAGGTTAGGCCACTCCCCGATAATGCCGCGCTTCTTGATGGCGCCGCCAGCCAGGAGTGCGGTGGTGCCAATGCCATGATCGCAGCCGCCATTGCCGTTGTCGGAGACGGTGCGGCCAAACTCGCTGACGCAGACCACCACCGTCTTGTCCCAATAGCCCAAGCTCATCGCGCGGTCCCGGAACAAGCCAAGCGAGGTGTCGAAATTTGACAATACCTTGGCGGTGTTCGCAGAGGCCGCCACATGCGTGTCGAAATTATCGACAGTCAGCACCGCAACACGCGGGCCCGTATCCGCACCGAGCAGACGCGCCGCACCGATGAAGCTTCTTTGCAGCGCATCGCTATAGGGCTTGTCTTCAGGCCGGCCAACCGCGGCCGCATCAGTGGCCGCGCCGTCTTTGAGAACGCGCCCAAGCTGCGGCGCGGCCGTATCATAAATAGAGGTGAGTCTGGCCGCCGCAGGTGATTTGAAAAAGTCCGGGCTATAAACCCAGGGGCTCCAGGAAAACACCGGCTCGCTGCCCGAAAGGATCACCGGCGTATTGCCGATCTGCAGCGGTTTACCGCCAAGCTGGATTTTCTTCTGGCCGGGTATCGTTGCAAACAGACGGTTCAGCCAGCCACTGTCGCTGCGGGCGCTTGCTGCAAGTCCGTTCTCCAGATTGAAGGCGCAATCGAAATGCGAGCGTGTCTGGAGCGGCGGGGCGATGGGCAGAATGATCCGCGCATTGTCCCGCGTGAACATGTCATGGAAATTCTTCATCACGGCATTGAGCTTGAAGCCGCCGCCCACATCCAGCTGCTTCGCAAGATCGAGGCACAGCGTGCCGCGCGAGGCCGGGCTGTAGCTTGCGTGATCGAAGGGCAGCACATTCAGCCCGTCGACTCCGCCGCGGAGAAGCACAATCAACAGCCGAGGGTCCGCAGCGCCAGCCGCAGATGCGATACGCGGCGCGAAAGCCAGGCTGAACAGGCTTACGGACAGCCCCAGCATGTTGCGGCGGCTGAGGAGAAGCTGCGATTCCGCGCAGCCTCCATCAACGGGCTCAAGAGCGAGGGGATCGATATCGTGGTGGTCGTAATGGTCATTGATCATGATGTAGCTCACGCGAGAAGATATTCGGGGGATGAGAAGAGCAGCGCCAGCGCAAGCACATTGTCGGTTTTTGCTTGCTCAACAACACGCGCGCTTGTGGCGGTGGAAAGCGTGTTTCCGAACACGTTCTGCACCAGATTGACGGCCAGGGGCATGGTCCATTGGAAGCTCCGCGTTTGGGCCACAGGCTTTATCAACGTGCCGTCCTGGATCTTCGAGCCGTCGGGCACGCCATCACGGGTGGTGATGATCATTGTGCCTTTGCCCATGGGGAAGGCCTTCATCCGGCTCAAGAAGTGATAGGCCACATTGGCGCGCAACCGCAGCGCATCGCCATTCATCCAATAGGAATTGCGGTTTGGAAAGCCGTCGGGTGTGCGCCAGCTCCACGGCTTTTGCCCGAGAGTCTGGAGATAGCCTTCGATACAATCCTGGAAAGTAACGGCATCTCCCGCCGCCACATTGGTAAGCGCCAGATGGGGAATATTCAGCGCCCGCATCATGGAGATGAACCATGGGTAAGGCTGCCTCAGCCGGTTGAGCGGGGTTGTCCAAGCCTCCTCGAGATTGAGCAGAGCCCGCGCCACTTCCTTGAGATTTCCTTTGGTGGCGATAAATGTGTCAGAAAGAGTTTTGACGGCCGCGTCGCTCGGCGTATCCGTCACGAAATGGCAGAGCATCTCCCGCGCGATGTGTTGTGCGGTCAGAGGGTGGTTGGCGAGATCCTTGAGAACGGCGATGCCTTGGTCTACGCCTGCTTGGGCATAGGTCTTGCCAAGCACCGTCTGCGGGCCGGGAGCATGTAACTGCGGGACAAAGGTGTGAATGCCGGCCAGCGGATTGGCAATGAGCGCTGATGGCACGCTATATTTCTGCGCGTCGGAAGCATTATGCGCAACACTCCAGCCGGTGAGGACTTTGGCCAAGGCCTCCACATCCCTCTGCTCATAGTTGCGGACCTTGTCCACCTCCCGGTTGGCCGAATATTCGCAGCTTGTGCCAACGGTATGCAGCTCCAGAATCTCGCGGGCGAAATTTTGGTTGGTGTTCGTGCGTGTCGAATTGCGGCCATTGAGATAGGTCAGCATGGGGATGCTTTGGCACACGCCCAGCAGCATGGTTTCAAACTTGCCAAGCGTGTTGGCGCGGATCACCTGCCGCTCCACCAGCCCGGCATAGGCCGTCACCGTGGGGCTGGCGAGAGACATGTTGAAATGGTTGAGCCAGAACATCGCCAGCCGCTCCACAAAACCAACCCGGCAGAGCATGTGCTTGGCATAGCGCGCCCGCAGCTCCTGATCGAAGTTGGTGCCCACCGCCCTCTGGCCATTGGCGAGGGGGCCTGCTTCCGCCGGGCTGAGCAGCAGCTTATAATTTTCGCCTGCCGGATCCAGATCGATTGAGTTAATGGTTGCTGCCGCCGGCGCGTCCAATTCTTTCAGGCATTGGTCATAGGCGGCACAGGGCGTTGCCCACAGCGATGCATCTTGGTCGCGCCGCGGCCCCAGGCCGAAGCGCATCACCGCAATCCGCGCCTGCTCCGCCGGCGTCATCTTGTTTAGAAAATTTGGTCTCTGAGGCGCAACGTTCGCCATGGGCTCCTCCAGGAATTTACAACTTAACCTGGAAAACCTTGTAACGAACACCCGCAGGTGGAAGAAGCGCTTGGAAGATATACTATGTACAGCTGTCTAGAGAGAGACCTGAAATTCCGGCTGATTCATCCATGTCTTGCTAACCTTGCCGAACAGGCAAGAGCGCTGTCCGGCATCACGCCGCGACCGGCTGCACCCGCACCACGCGGAAGGTGCGCATGCCATCATCCTCGCGGATCGAGACATACTCGCCCAGCGTGAAGGCGTGGTCTCCGAAGCGGTAGCCTGCTTCGTCATCTTCCTCGTCGGAGTCGATGTCATAGTGAAACGCCCAGCTGCCCCCGCCCTTGCGGATCAAGTGGCCCACATCGTCGGCCTCGCCCGGGCGGAACCGGACAACGCGGCAGTTCTCGCGCCGCTTGTGCCACTCCTCAGGGTCGATTTTTCCGTTCTTGTCCAGCGGGGCCGCGAACTCATAGCCGATGGCATTGGAGCCTTCCGGATGGTCATGGTCACGGGCCAGCTCGAGCCGGATCTTGGTCAGCATGAAATACTCCTCAATGAGACATCAGCACGGGGCAGCCCATGCGATTCAGAACAAAGCGGGTGGCACCGCCAAAGATGAATTCCGCCAGCCGGCTGTGGCCATAAGCCCCCATGACGATCAGGGCGGCGCCGCAATCCTCCGCGCAGCGCATCAGCGCCTGGCCTTCGTCCTGGCCTTCGGTGGGGTAGCCTTGCGCCTCCGCTTTGACGCCATGGCGCGAGAGCGCCTCGGCCAGATCAGCACCTGCCACGCTGCCGCGGAGGTTTGGATCCTTCTGTGGGTCGATGCGCACAACCCGCACTTTGGCCGCCTTTTTCAGCAGCGGCAGCGCATCGAATGTGGCGCGCGCCGCCTCCCGCCCGCCGTCCCAGCCGATGACGATCTCGTTCAGCGACAGTTCCGCCTTGCCCTTGAAGGGCAGCACGATGACGGGCCGCCCAAGGGCCATCACCACCTGCTCCACGAAATCGCGCTCGACGCCGGTGATCTCGTCCGGGTTGGTGGCGGACACGATGACGACGTCGGCCACGCGGCCGGCGGCCACCACCTCCTCGGCGATGACGGGCGTGCGTGCATCGATCTGATGGAAATCATGCGACAGGCCTTCGCGCTGCATGGCCTCTTCGAAGACCTGCTTCACACGCTGAACATTGTCCTTGAAAAAGCTGCGGTTGCCCTCGAACACCTGCGGGGCGGCCTCGAAGCCGACAGAGGGATAGACCTGCACCGCCGGAACGACATAGAGGCCGGACACATGCGCGCCCGTCTCCCGCGCCAGGCTTTGAGCGGCGGCCACGGATTCTGACAGCCGCCCGATCTCGTTCAGGGACACCAGGATTGTCTTGTAGGTCATCGCTTCATCCTCTCGTATCTGATCGAGTTATGGAGAGTGCGCGGGGGCGGGTCCTTGACCCCGATCAATGACGGTGGCGGTCCTGGCCTGCAGATTGGGCCAGCCGGTCAAGATCCGGCACCATGATCAGCCGGTTGGTGCTGAGGCGGATCACATTGCTGGTCTTCAGCCGCGTCAACTGGCGGCTCACCGTCTCGATCGTCAGGCCCAGATAATCTGCCATGTCGGAGCGGGTGAGCGGCAGTTCGAAAGCGGCTGTCATCTCACTGCTCTTGTGGGCGCAGCTGGTGAGCAGGCTGCGGCGGGCGAGCATGTAAAGGAAGCTTGCCACCTTTTCTTCCGCCGTCTTGCGGCCCAGGAGCAGCATCCACTCGCGCGCCGCATCGAGCTCGTCCAGCGTATGCTGGAACAGGCGCTGCTGAAGCCCCGGATATTCGCCCACCAGCCGCTCAAACGCCGCGTTGGGAAAGGTGCAGATCTCGACGTCGGTTGCGGCTTCCGCCGTATAGGGATTGTTTTTGGAATAGGCGCGGCCCAGAAAATCCGGGGCAAACAGCAGGCCCACGATCTGCTGGCGGCCGTCTGGAAGTGTCTTCGTCAGCTTGATCGCGCCCGAAATCACATTGGCGAAGAAATCCACCGGCTCTTCATCCGAGATGATGGTCTGGCCTGCCGGGACTTTCTTGCGATGGGCAATATGCGCAAGTTTCTTCACCTGCACGTCATCCATGGCGCCGCAAACGGCCTGATGCCGCACCGAACAGTGGTCGCAGCGTTGCAGAATGTCCGGAATTGCGCTGGTCGGGGAGCCATGCATGATTGTCAATCTACCCCGGCAGTGTGCGAACAGCAAGTATCCTGCAGACCCGCTCCGGACAGGGCCTATTCAGCCGCTTTCAGCGCCATGGGATTGTTGGGGTGGGTCGTCCAGTTTGCATAGGCAGGCTCGATCCTGCGTCCGGTCCGGGGGTCCACCCCCTCCGTCTGACGCACCATGGTGATGCAGTTGTCGACCGGGCAGACCTCGACACACAGGTTGCAGGCCACGCATTCCGCGTCATTCACCTCGAAATGCCGCTTGCCGTCCTTCTCCTTGAAGATTGCCTGGTGAGACGTGTCCTCGCAGGCGGCGTAACAGCGTCCGCATTTGATGCAGAGCTCCTGGTCGATGTGGGCCTTGGTCACATAGTTGAGATTGAGGTACTGCCAGTCGGTCACATTGGGCACGGCCCGGCCGCGGAAATCCTCAATGGTCGCGTAGCCCTTCTGGTCCATCCAGTGGGCCAGGCCCGTCTTCATTTCCTCGACGATGCGGAAGCCATAGGTCATTGCCGCCGTGCACACCTGCACCGTCCCTGCCGACATGGAGATGAACTCCGCCGCATCGCGCCAGGTGGTGATGCCGCCAATTGCCGAGATCGGAAGCCCGCGCGTTTCCGCATCACGTGCAATCTCGGCCACCATGTTCAGGGCAATGGGTTTCACCGCAGGCCCGCAATAGCCGCCATGGCTGCCTTTGCCGTCAATCGTCGGCACGGGCGCAAAATTGTCGAGGTCGACGGAGACGATCGAGGAAATCGTGTTGATGAGGGAGACGGCATCCGCCCCGCCCTTCTTCGCCGCGCGCGCGGGGTAGCGCACATCGGTGATGTTGGGCGTGAGCTTCACGATCACCGGCATGCGTGAATACTGCTTGCACCAGCGGGTGACCATTTCAATGTATTCCGGCACCTGGCCCACGGCCGCACCCATGCCGCGCTCGCTCATGCCATGCGGGCAGCCGAAGTTCAGCTCGATGCCGTCACATCCGGTTTCTTCGACCCTGGGCAGGATCGCCTTCCAGGATTCCTCCGTACACGGAACCATGATGGAGACGATCATGGCGCGGTCCGGCCATTCGCGCTTCACCTTTTTGATCTCCTGGAGGTTCACCTCCAGCGGCCGGTCGGTGATGAGCTCGATGTTGTTGAGGCCCAGAAGCCTGCGGTCCGCCCCGTGGATGGCGCCATAGCGTGGGCCATTGACGTTGACGATGGGCGGGCCCTCTTCGCCCAGTGTCTTCCAGACTACGCCACCCCAGCCCGCCTTGAAGGCGCGGACGACGTTGTATTCCTTGTCGGTGGGCGGCGCGGAGGCGAGCCAGAAGGGGTTGGGGGACTTGATGCCGATGAAGTTGGAGCGCAGGTCAGCCATGGTGATGATCCTTTACGCCTTGAGGAACTGGTTGATCGATTCAGCCGCACGGCGGCCGTCATCGACGGAGGCGACCGTCAGGTCCTGGCCGCCCGCCACGCAATCTCCGCCAGCCCAGATGCCGGCAACGGAGGTTCGCCGAAGGCTGTCGACCTTGATGCGCCCGGCTTCGAGTTCCAGCCTGCCGCCCGTTACATCCACGAAGCTCTGGCCGATCGCCTTGAAGATCATGTCGGCGGAAATCTCGAATGTCTCACCTGTGCCGGACAGGCGCCCGCCCGCCTCGCGCATATATTCGCATTGGAGGCCCACGGCCTTGCCATCCCGCACCAGCACTTGTTTGGGCGCGACCCAGTGCTTGATCCTGACGCCGCGCGTCTGGGCAAGTTCCTGCTCATACCGGCTGGCCTTCATCTGTTCCGGCCCGCGGCGATAGAGGATGGTCACATCCTCCGCCCCCAGCAGCTTGGATTGTACGGCAGCATCGACGGCCGTCATGCCGCCGCCGATCACCACAACGCGGCGTCCCACTGGCAGGCTGGAAAGATCAGAAGCCTGGCGCAGCTCCGCAATGTAATCGACGGCGTCTTCCACACCTGGGGCATCGTCACCTGCGGCCCCAAGCGCGTTGACGCCCTGAAGCCCGATCGCGAGGAAAATCGCATCATAGTCCTGCTGCAACCCGGCAAGGCTCAGGCCATTGCCCAGCGACTGCCCCGTCATCAGCGTGATGCCGCCAATTCCCAGCACGAAGTCCACTTCCTTCTGGGCGAAGCCATCGGTGCTCTTGTAAGCAGCGATGCCGAATTCATTGAGGCCGCCCGCCTTGGGCCGCGCCTCGAACACCGTCACCTCATGTCCATGGAGCGCCAGGCGATGGGCGCAGGAGAGACCAGCAGGTCCGCCGCCCACAACTGCAACCTTCTTTCCCGTGGAGGCCGCACGGGCGAACGGCTGCGCGCCATCGGCCATGAAGACATCCGTCGCATAGCGCTGGAGAAGGCCGATTTTCACCGGCTTTCCCTCCGCCTCCTGGCGCACGCAAACCTCTTCGCACAGAGTCTCCGTGGGGCAGACGCGGGCGCACATGCCACCGAAGATGTTCTGGTCGAAAATGGTCTTCGCCGCGCTCTTCGGGTGGCCCGTCTGGATCTGGCGGATGAACATGGGAATGTCGATGGAGGTGGGGCACGCCTGCATGCAGGGCGCATCATGGCAGAAATAGCAGCGATCCGACTCGACCAGAGCCTCATGGGCATCGAACGGCGGATGGATATCGCTGAAATTGACGGCATAGTCCGCAACGGACAGGCGCTTGCCCGCGATATCAGGCTTTGTCTCCGCCATGGTCGCTCCCTCCAAGAAGCTGATGTTTTCTGGAAGGATGACAGGATTTGTTCAAACGGTCAAATTTTCTAAGGATGACCCAATTTTTGAACGCCAAAAAACCCCGCTTGAGCATTTCTGCTTTTAGCGGGGTTTTGTGGGTTGTTTTGTGAATGAAGGGTATTTGTATTCTTCTGTCATTTGCAGGCCTGGCAGCGACCTACTCTTCCGCGTCTTAGGACGAAGTACCATTGGCGCTGGGGCGATTTACGGCCGAGTTCGAGATGGGATCGGGTATGGACGCCCCGCCAGAGCCACCAGGCCGGCGAATGACAGAAGGGATCAAGTAGTGAGTAGCGAATAGGGGAGCGGCTGTGCCGCTCTATGTACTATTCGCAATTCGCTATTCGCTTTTTCGAGCACATATGAGTTTTCTGAGATCGTCCATTCACATGGACATTGATAATGAGAGCGATCAAGCCGATCGAACGATTAGTACCAGTAAGCTACGGACATTGCTGCCCTTCCACACCTGGCCTATCAACGTGGTCGTCTTCCACGGTTCTCAAGGGAGAACTTGTTTCGAGGTGGGTTTCCCGCTTAGATGCCTTCAGCGGTTATCCCGTCCACACATAGCTACCCTGCACTGCCGCTGGCGCGACAACAGGTCCACCGGAGGTGTGTTCATCCCGGTCCTCTCGTACTAAGGACAAATCCTCTCAATTCTCCTACAATCACGGCAGATAGGGACCAAACTGTCTCACGACGTTTTGAACCCAGCTCACGTACCACTTTAATCGGCGAACAGCCGAACCCTTGGGACCTTCTCCAGCCCCAGGATGTGATGAGCCGACATCGAGGTGCCAAACGATTCCGTCGATATGGACTCTTGGGAATCATCAGCCTGTTATCCCCGGCGTACCTTTTATCCGTTGAGCGATGGCCCTCCTCACGTGGGACCACCGGATCACTATGGCCGTCTTTCGACTCTGCTCGACTTGTTTGTCTCGCAGTCAGGCAGGCTTATGCCATTGCACTCGACGACTGATTTCCGACCAGTCTGAGCCTACCTTCGCACGCCTCCGTTACTCTTTGGGAGGCGACCGCCCCAGTCAAACTACCCACCATACACTGTCCCGGGCCCCGATAGAGGGGTCGCGGTTAGACATCCATGTCGCCAAGGCTGGTATTTCACATTGCGGCTCCACGAGAGCTAGCGCCCCCGCTTCA